>CAYOUP010000150.1:0-8401 GCA_964407125.1 uncultured Hyphomicrobiaceae bacterium
CGCATGGCTCGGCATGAGCATGCGCATGAAGTCCTTGGCGTCGCGATAGGCGTCGTCGCCCGCGACGAGAACCTCGTCGATTTCCTTGTTGTACAAATCACGGATGGAGCGCTTGATCAGGTCGCCCTCCTCGTAAACGAGACAGGGCGCGCTCGAACTCAGCGTCAGGTCGCGGACGTTCTCCCACAGGCGAAGGAGATATTCGTAGTCGCGTTTTAACTCCGTCTTGGTGCGCGCCGCGCCCGCCGTGCGGATGATCAGGCCCATGCCTTCCGGCACATCGAGCTCGGTGGCGATTTCACGCAGACGCTTGCGGTCGCTCGGCGAGGAAATCTTGCGGGAAATTCCGCCGCCGCTGCCGGTATTGGGCATCAGAACCGTGTAACGGCCTGCGAGCGACAGATAGGTGGTCAGCGCCGCTCCCTTATTGCCGCGCTCTTCCTTGACGACCTGGATCAGCAGGATCTGGCCGCGCTTGATGACTTCCTGGATCTTGTAGCTGCGTCGGCGTCGGCGCATGCGCTGGGGCACTTCCTCCATGGCGTCTTCGCTGCCGACAGAAACGACATCGTCATCCTCCGCCGCATCGTCCTCACCGTCCTCGCCATCACTATCCGATTCAGCTTTGGAACTGGCTTCAGCCTTGTTCCCTTCATCCGATCCGGTTTCACCGCTATCAGCCGCTATCCCTTCACGCTCATTGTGGTGATTATCGGAAACGGGCGCGGAATATTTCGCCGCGGGCAAAGCCGCTTCCAGCGCCGCCGTCTGACTGGCTTGGTCGCCCTCGTCGTCATCCCCGCCGTCGCTTTGGATATCGCCATTGTCTTCAGACTGATGGCTGTCATCATCCGGCTGCGAATCGTCCGATCCGGCGTTGATTGCGTCTTCAGAGTCTTGTTCAGACTCGGACTCGGCATCCTGATTCTTGCCGTTGCCTTCAAATTCCTTCTTGGACTCGCGGTCCTCTTCCCGCTTCAGAGCCTGCCGCTCCGCCATGGGAAGCTGGTAATAGTCCGGGTGAATTTCGCTGAATGCGAGAAAGCCGTGGCGGTTTCCGCCGTAATTTACGAAAGCGGCCTGCAATGAAGGTTCGACGCGCGTCACCTTCGCGAGATAGATATTGCCTCTGAGTTGCTTCTTGTTTGCCGACTCGTAGTCAAATTCCTCAACACGGTTTCCGCGTAATACCACGACCCGGGTTTCCTCCGGGTGCGCGGCATCGATGAGCATTTTGTTTCCCATTTATTATAGTCTCCCGCGCGCATTCGCTTGCGGTACCGCCTGGGCGCAGATGCAGACCCCGTCGAGCGGTCCGCGCAATAGCGCGCATGTTGTCTTGCTGTTCGACGCTCCTGCGATCGCAGTCAAAACGCGGAACGGCGCCGTTCCGCCCGGCCATAGCGGGGCGGCAGCGTTGAATGCCGGTTTTTGGATGCGTTACGCGTTTGTTCGGTTCAGAGCGCGAGGCAATCATTTGTTGTTCTTGAATGCCATGCGGCCGCGGCCGCGAGACATCCGGGTCCTTTGATCTGGAGGCCGCCGTCGCGTTTAAAAGTGACCGACGAGCCTCGCACGTTCCTGCTGCGCAAACTCTCCCGCGCTAGGAACGAAAATCTGTTTTAGAAGCGTACCTGCCTGATTTGGCACTTTAGTGCCGGGCAAGCCACGCGGTAATACTCCACTGAACTCATTGTCTTAAGGTTTGCCAATAACGGGCATTCCGACGCATGAGCATCGTTTACTGTTCACAGCAGAGCCGCGTTTTGCATCTCCTTGATGCTGTAAACATTGCCAAAAGGTCACAATCCGACCCCAAATTGGCACGACTCGTCATACATAGCTCTAAGTAGCCAGATCGGCAAGACCACTAATCGCTGGAATCTGTGTGTAACGAATAAATCACAACGATACCTTAATTCTGACCTTTATCATGAAGCACAAAACACGCATAGTGCCGCTCGGCTTTGAGCAAGGGCGGCATTAGAGGAGTTCAGAGCGTGCGGACGGGCGCTATCTCAATCAAAGTGATCGGCGGGATTTTGGCAGTCTGGGCGGGGATTGTCAGTGTTCCGGTACAGGCCACGGCACAGGATAATTCGGCTGTCGCGCGGGACGCGCGCGTCGGCGGTGACCTGAAACGCACCCGATTCGTCGCCGATCTGTCGGACACTGTTGAATTCCGCGCTTTCCTGCTGGCTGACCCATACCGTGTTATCGTCGATCTGCCCAAAGTGCAGTTCCTGATGCCGCCTGGTGTCGGTGAAAAGGGGAGGGGGCTGATCAACGCCTTCCGTTACGGACTTTTCGCCAAAGGTAAATCGCGCATCGTCATCGACACCGTCGGCCCGGTCGTGATCGACAAGGCTTTTGTGAGACCGGCGGAGAACGGACAGCCGGCAAGGCTCGTGATCGACCTGATCAAGGCAACCGAGCAGGAATTCGAGGAACAGCGGCAGCGTCAGGCTCTGTTGCGGGCGGTCAAGCCCGAGACCGATCAGGTCAGCATTAATGGGAGCGAAGATTCGTCACCTGCAAACGCTGACTCCGGCAAGCCGGTCATCGTACTCGATCCTGGTCATGGCGGTCCCGATCCGGGCACGATTACGGGCGGCTCCGTTTATGAGAAAGATGTTGTCCTCGCCTTTTGCAGAGAGCTGAAAGCGGCTCTTGAGGCGACGGGCCGCTTTCGTGTATTGATGACGCGCGAAGAAGATATTTTCGTGCCGCTGGGTGCACGGGTGGATTTCGCCCGGCAGGCCCAGGCAAACCTGATGATTTCGGTTCACGCGGATGCGCTGGACATTAAGCATCCTCTCGTGACCAAAAAAATGATACAGGAAGTGCGTGGCGCAAGCGTATATACGCTTTCGGAAGAGGCATCCGATGAGCTGGCCAATGTGATTGCGACACGTGAAAACAATTCGGACGTTCTGGCCGGTGTTGAATTGCCTCCCAGCGCTGATGGAAGCCTTGCGAGCATTCTGATCGATCTGATGCACAGGGAAACAAAAAATCTGTCGATTGCTTTCGCAAAACAGCTCCTTAACGGGTTGGCGCAGCACACGCCGCTCACAAAAACGCCACACCGTTATGCGGATTTCCGCGTTCTGAAAGCCGAAGACGTTCCATCTGTGCTTCTTGAGCTGGGATTTTTGAGCAATCCGAATGATGAAACGGCCTTGACCTCCGAGGAATGGCGTTCGAATGTGGCCAAAGCAATCACGGAATCGATCGGGGCCTTTTTCGAGCAACGGCTTGTCAGCGTGCCGGGCTAGAGCGATGGAACATTCTCTGCGCCGGACCGGCGTATGAACGCATCAAGCTGGAAATGAAGCAAATATGCAGATTCCTCATACTCCCATGATGCCGCCACAGCAACCACGTAAGAAAAGACGCAAGAGTATTGTGTTACGTTTGCTGGGCTTTGCCTTCGCAACAGGCGGTGTCTTGTTCGTCGCCGCGGCCGCGGTCGCCGGTTATTTCCTCTGGAAGATCTCCAGCGAGTTGCCCGACTATGAGGGGCTTGCAAATTACGAACCTGCGGTGATGACGCGCGTTCACGCCAATAACGGCTCACTGATCGGAGAATATGCGCGCGAAAAACGCATCTATATACCGATCACGGCAATTCCGAAACGGGTCATCAATGCCTTCGTCTCGGCGGAGGACCAGAACTTTTTCCAGCATACCGGCCTGGATTTCCAGGGGATCGCCCGCGCGGTGGTTACCAACGCAAAGAGATTCATAGGCGGTGGCGGACACATGGAAGGCGCCTCGACAATCACGCAGCAGGTGGCGAAAAACTTCCTTCTGACAAATGAGCGCAGTTTGATGCGTAAGGTCAAGGAAGCCATCCTCGCCATTCGTATCGAGCGCGCCTTTCCGAAGGAAAAGATACTTGAGCTTTATCTGAACGAGATTTATCTCGGCATGGGCTCATATGGCGTCGCTGCGGCGGCTATGAACTATTTCGGCAAGGAGCTCAAGGATCTCGACATCGAGGAAGCCGCCTACCTGGGCGCGCTGCCAAAAGCGCCGAACAACTATCATCCGTTTCGTCGGCGCGAACGCGCCATCGCCCGCCGCAACTGGGTGATCGGCCGTATGGAAGCGGATGGCTATATCACGCCTGAGGAATCCAAGGCCGCGCAGAACAGTCCTTTCAAGGTCACCCCGCGGACATTTGGCGTCACACAGTTTGCGGCTGAATATTTCGCCGAGGAAGTGCGCAGAACGCTCGTCAGTCGCTATGGCGAGGACAAGCTTTATGGCGGCGGGCTTTCCGTTCGCACGACCCTTGATCCTGAGCTGCAGGAGCTCGCGCGAAAGGCATTGCGCGAGGGTTTGCTCCGTTATGAACGCAAGCTCGGCTTTCGCGGTCCCGTCGAGAAGATCAGCACCAGCGATGACTGGGGTGCGAAGCTTGCGGAAATCGAGATTCTCGCGGACCTGGAGCCTTGGCGTCTCGGCGTCGTGCTCGAAGCGGGCGAGAAAACTGCCTCGGTCGGCCTGCGTCCCGAGCGGACGGCTTCGGGCCGCATCGAGAAAAAGCGCGAGACCGTTCCTCTCTCGCTCGGCACCGTGCAATGGGCGCGCGAACCGCTAGGCTACGACCGCCGGTCAAATATGAAACTGGGCAAGCGCCCCAAGGCTGTGACCGATGTGCTTTCGCCCGGCGATGTGATCTATGTCGCACCTCCTAACCGAGACAATGACGGCAATGAGGATAATGACGACGATGAAGGCGATGCTGTTGCCTGGCGTCTTGTCCAGATCCCCACGGTTGGTGGCGCGATTATCGTCATGGACCCGCATACGGGCCGCGTGCTCGCCGATGTCGGCGGTTTCAGCTTTGCGGGCAGCCAGTTTGATCGCGGCATACAGGCCAAGCGTCAGCCGGGGTCCGCATTCAAGCCGATTGTTTATGCGACTGCGCTCGACAATGGCTACAGCCCGTCGAGCATCGTTCTCGACGCCCCTCTTGCCATCGAGCAGGGCGCTGGTCAGGACGTTTGGAAGCCGGATAATTACGAGAACAAATTTTATGGCCCATTGACGCTTCGCCTCGGGCTTGAAAAATCGCGCAACCTGATGACTGTTCGCCTTGCACGGGATCTGGGAATGCCGATCATCTCCGAATATGCGCGCCGGTTTAAGGTCTATGACGATCTTCCGCCCCTTTTGTCCATGGCGCTCGGGGCGGGTGAAACGACGCTGTTGCGCATGGTCACGGCCTATTGCTCCTTCGTGAATGGCGGCAAGCAGCTTCAGGCGACCATGATTGATCGCATACAGGACCGCTATGGGCGCACCATCTGGCGTCACGATGAGAGAGAGTGCCCCGGTTGCGCCGCCGATTCCTGGCATGGGCAGCCGGAGCCGCAACTGGTCGACAATCGCCGCCAAATTCTCGATCCGATGTCTGCCTATCAGATCACGTCCTTGCTCGAAGGCGTCGTTCAACGTGGTACCGGCTATCGCGTTTCCAAGATCGGCAAGCCGCTGGCAGGCAAGACCGGAACGACCAATGATGAAAAGGACGCATGGTTTGTCGGCTTCTCGCCCGACCTTGCTGCGGGCGTGTTCGTTGGCTACGACAATCCGAAGCCTATGGGTAAGGGTAATACTGGCGGGGGACTGGCAGCACCGATCTTCAAGGATTTCATGGAATGGGCGCTTGCGGACAAGCCTGCCACACCGTTCCGTATCCCATCGGGGATCAAGCTCGTCCGTATCGACCCCAAGACCGGCATGCGCGCGCAGGAGGGCTCCGGCAAAACGATCCTCGAAGCCTACAAGCCTAATGAGGAGCCATCCGACCCGTTCTCTTTCGTCACCTATCCGGGCGTCGATATTCAGGGTACGCCCAGCGCAGGTGCTGAGATCGGCGGCGGATATACCAGCCAGCCGCAGGCTGGCGGCCTGTACTGACCTGCCCCATATGGTATAGAAAGCAGTCTGGCGCTTATCCGGCGCCAGCCTTTCCGATTTCTTGACTGGAGATATAATATGCGTGCCGAAACGCAAGCGATTGCCGATCAGATCAAAGAGTCGCTTTCCCTTCTTCGGAGGCATCTTTGACTGGGATAAAGCCAACGCCCGTCTGAAGCAGCTTAACGAACAGGCCGAAGATCCCGCTCTGTGGAATGATCCGGACAGGGCGCGCCTCGTCATGCGCGAACGCCAGCAGCTTGAGGAATCGATCAAGGCCTATTCCGAGCTTGAAAACAGCCTGAACGACAATCTCGACCTGATTTCCCTCGGCGAGGAAGAAGGTGACGAGGATGTCGTTGCCGACGCCGAAAAGGCGCTCAAGGACCTCCTCCGAGTCGCGCAGAAACGCGAAGTCGAAGCTCTGCTCTCCGGCGAGGCCGATGCGAACGACACGTTCATCGAAGTGCACGCGGGCGCGGGCGGCACCGAAAGCCAGGACTGGGCGCAGATGCTGGCGCGTATGTATCTGCGCTGGGCCGAGGACCGCAAATACAAGACCGAAATCATCGAGTCGAGCGCGGGTGAAGAAGCCGGGATCAAATCCATGACGATCCTGGTCAAGGGGCATAACGCCTATGGCTGGCTGAAAACCGAGTCCGGTGTCCACCGTCTTGTCCGTATATCGCCCTATGATTCGAATGCCCGGCGCCATACAAGCTTTGCATCGGTATGGGTCTATCCGTCCGTGAATGACGAGATCAACATCGAGGTCTCTGAGTCCGATTGCCGCATTGATACGTATCGCGCCAGCGGTGCGGGCGGCCAGCACGTCAACACGACCGATAGCGCAGTTCGGATTACCCATCTTCCGACCGGCATTGTCGTGCAGTGCCAGAATGAACGCTCACAGCACAAGAACCGCGCAACCGCGTGGACCATGCTGAAAGCGCGGCTTTACGAAGCCGAGCTGAAAAAACGCGAGGATGAGGCGCAATCGCAGGCGGCGAGCAAGACCGAGATCGGCTGGGGCCATCAGATCCGCTCCTATGTGCTTCAGCCTTACCAGCTCGTTAAGGACCTTCGCACCGGTGTTGAAAACACCAACCCTCCAGGCGTTCTGGACGGCGGTATCGACGAATTTATCGAAGCCGCCCTTGCCCAGCGCATTCATGGCGGAGGCCCGGAAGAGGTTCAAGATATTGATTAGGTATTAACGCGAATCTCTCAAGTTAAACTGATATTCCACAAGGCGTGGTAAGGGCTTTCTAAGGCATCTGCGCCAAATGTTCTCATGCGCTTGCCTATAAGACTTTTTTGTGTCATCGTTAAGTTTAGCAGGTAAGCCAAAGCGCAGTCAAAAATCATAACACCTCGTTTTTTGCTTGTTTTTTCAAACAAGGCGAGGCGTATCGTTGTGCGCCCAGCACAGTGACTGTGTATGTAAAACGGCTTTGCCAATGGTGAAGTTCAAGCGGCCTGCCCGGGTCGAACTGACTTCTCCTGCTAATAAATGAGAAGGTAACTACGTTGGGGGAGCCTTGAGAGGCACAACGGCCTGTCGCTCGAAAGACGGCCCGGCATCTGCGGACCGCCAACACATTCGAGGCCAGTAGACATCATGACGAAATGGATGCCTGACAGACCTGCCACACCTGCTGACCAGCAGAGTGGCGGCGCCTTTCCTCGCGCCCTGGGACTTTACAATCCCAAATTCGAACATGACGCCTGTGGTATTGGCCTGATTGCCGATATTAAGGGTCGCCAGAGCCATGAAATCATCCAAAATGGCCTGAAAATTCTCGTTAATTTGACGCATCGCGGTGCAGTCGGCGCCGACCCTCTTGCCGGCGATGGCGCGGGGGCGCTCCTGCAGATCCCGCATGAATTCTTTTCTGCCGAGGCTGAGCGGCTTGGCTTTTCTCTGCCGGAGCCAGGGCAATATGGCGTCGGCCAGTTTTTCCTTTCTCAAGACGCGGAAAAACGCGCGCGTTGCGAGGAGATTATTGCTGAAATCATCAAGGCGGAAGGCCAGACGGTTCTGGGTTGGCGCGATGTACCGGTCGACAATTCCGGGCTGCCGAAAATCGTGCTCGATGCCGAGCCGTATCATCGCCAGGTTTTCATCGGGCGCAATCCGAACATCGCGACCGACGACGATTTCGAGCGCCGCCTGTACATTACCCGCAAGTCCATGTCTGACCGGATGAGCCGTGACAGCATGCTCCGGAGCGAGGATTACTATTTCGTCTCCATGTCCTGCCGGACGATTGTCTATAAGGGCATGTTTCTGGCATTCCAGCTTGGAGAGTATTTCAAGGACCTGCACGATCCGCGCTTCAAATCCGCCCTTGCTCTCGTGCATCAGCGGTTTTCCACGAACACCTTTCCGTCCTGGCGGCTGGCGCATCCGTTCCGCATGATCGCGCATAATGGCGAGATCAACACGCTGCGCGGCAACGTGAAC
>CAYOUP010000151.1:0-2818 GCA_964407125.1 uncultured Hyphomicrobiaceae bacterium
CGCCACCAAAACAGCGCCCGCCGCAATCAAACCCACGCCCGCCCACGCCGTCAGGCTTACTTGTTCGCCGAGGAACGCCACGGCAAAGATGACGACCAGCACGACGCTGAGCTTGTCGATTGGGGCAACGCGCCCGGCGTCGCCCAATTTCAATGCCTGAAAATAACACAGCCAGGACAAGCCCGTTGCCAGCCCCGACAGAACCAGAAAGGTGACGGTGCGCTGGCTTAGATCACCAGGCGGTTGCCACTGTCCGAGAGCGGTCAGGAGAATCGTGAGAAAGCCGATGACCACAACCGTCCGGTAAAATGTCGCCAGATTTGCGTTGATATCCGCAACGCCAACCTTGGCAAAGATTGCGGTAAGGGCGGCAAATACAGCAGCCATGAAAGCCCAGAACTGCCACGCATTCACGATACTGTTCAAGATGAATCCTTCACTCGAATTGGGCAGGGTTGTTCGATAGCGCCGTATCGCTGCAACCACATCATTGCCGTCCAGCACCCGGTGGCCCATGCGGCTCCTAATGCCCAGCCGCCAAGCACGTCGGTCGGCCAATGCACGCCGAGATAGACGCGGCTAATGCCAACGATCAGCGTCAGGAAGACCGAAAACGCAATGATATAGACCCGCAGCCGGGCGTCTTGCTGGGTTTGGGCGATAAGTGCGCCCAGGGTCAAATAAACGACGGCGGACATCAGCGCATGGCCTGACGGAAAGCTCGACGTGTAGACCCTGACGCTATCGAGGATGAAATCGGGCCGGGGGCGGTCGAACGCATATTTAAGAGCCATCCCCAGGATGATGCCCCCGGCAACGGCCCCGAGCACCCACATCGCCGCCCGGTGGTTGCGCGTCAGCCACAAGAACATAACGGCGGCAATCGTGATCAGGCTGAGCACGATCGTACTCCCCATTGCCGTCACGTCGCGCATCATTTCCGTGAACCATGCCGGGCCAAGCGGCACAGAATGATCGGTCGGGCTGCGCAGCAATAACATCGCCCATTCATCAAATGCGCGGCTTTCGCCCTCAAGCATTTCGCCAGCCAGATCCACGAACGCAAAGAACGCCAGCGCAGACAACGCAAATCCGATTAGAACGGCGCGCTCGGGTCTTATAGTCATCAGTGTCCGCTGGATAGCCATTGAAATACCACTCATATGATTTGGCAATATTCCAACCTGCTACAATCTCTGCCGGGAAAATAAAAGCATTTGATGATCAGCCGTCTACAGCGTGTTGATGCCGAATGCCGATTCATCGTGCGCGCCTGCCCTGAGTTTGCGGCTCGACGAAGACCGATTGTGAGACCGGAACCGCCATTGTCAGAATCCGTCTACCCGGACCAGTCCGGATGTAGCGCTTGCGAGGTAGGCCAAATCGGTGTTCAACCACGCAATGCTAGCACACAACGTCGCCATGATCGCCGTAGCGGCAGGGGTTGGCTCGGTAATCCTGCGGCCTCGTTTGCTGCGTTCACCGGCCTGGCGAGCCACCGTAACGCCCCTTGCCTCTATTATCGGATCCGGATTTCTCGTTGTCGGACCGATTCTCGCTCACACTGTCGGCAACTGGGCCTGGCTCGCCATGGCTGCCCTCTGTGCTGTTGCCTATCTCTTCGGCTTTGCTATCAGGCGGAATATTCGGTTCATCGAGCCCATGCTGAGGAAAGGAGCCCCGCGCGCTGTTGTCACGCTGGAGAAAGCTTCCGACTTCGCGCTGTCATTCGCTTACTTCGTTTCCGTCGCCTATTACCTGAACCTTTTTGCGTCCTTCGCCTTGCGCGGCCTTGGCATTGTCGATGTCGAGCTCACACGCGTCCTGTCGTCGGCCGCCATTGTCACGATTGCAACATTTGGCTTTTATCGCGGCTTGCGGGGCCTTGAGACCATTGAGGAAGTCGCGGTGGGTACAAAGCTCAGCCTGATTGCCGGATTGGTTGCAGCCATGGCTTTGTCGGCAATCATAGGGCTTATTGAGGGAGCCGCACTCTTTGCGCCGGTTAAACACGAAACCGGCTTGCACGAATTCCAGATCCTCCTGGGATTAATCATCCTGGTCCAGGGTTTCGAAACGTCGCGATATCTTGGCGCAAGCTATGACAGGGAAATGCGCGTGAGAACGATGAGGCGCGCACAATGGTTATCTTCGGCGATCTATCTGGTTTTCATTGTCCTGCTCACACCCTTCTTTCGCGGGACACTGCCGAGCGTTGGCGGCGAAACCGCGGTCATCGACATGCTCTCCCCTATCGGCTTTCTCGTCGCGCCGATCATCATCATTGCAGCCATTGCATCACAGCTTTCAGCAGCGGTGGCCGACATGAACGGTGCAGGCGGAATGCTTGCAGGGACAACAGCCCAGAGAATTTCAGTTCATGCCGGCTATATCGTCACGGCTACCGCTGCATTGCTTATCACCTGGGCTGCCGACATCTATGAGATCATCGTCTATGCGTCGAAGGCGTTTGTGATCTATTACGCGCTTCAATGCGCCCTGGCTGCTCTCGTCGCAATGCTTCCGGGCCACCAGCGCAGTTATCTTTCCGCACTTATTTCGATCTTAGGCATAATTATCGCAGGGCTCGTTCTGACCCTCGGAGTTCCGGTCGAGGCATGATGGGAAAACAAAAAATCTGCAAATTTTACTTACAGTGTGTCTCCCAAAAGCATGTCCCCGTGAAGACGGGGATGGGAACCGATTTTGGGATAAAAGACACGCAAGTGCAAACAGTTAAAGCGTTTCGTGCGAATACAATTCGCTGTGACACGCTTTAGGGCTTTAAGCCAGCAAAGCAATGCAACGTCAGGGCATA
>CAYOUP010000151.1:2918-8390 GCA_964407125.1 uncultured Hyphomicrobiaceae bacterium
TCGATTGCGTGACATCGGCATTATTGGAAGCGACGCGGCTGGTTGCCACCGCTGCCGGAGATGCAGGCGTCTGCGCAATGATCGGCTTGTTGTCATATGGCGTCACCGGAACGCGGCGAAAGGCCGGGCACGTTTCGGCAGGCTCGGGCGATCCGCCTCCGATAAACTCCGCATTGACAAGATATTGCTTGGAGCAGACATAGACCTTCGGCAGTATCCGCGACTTTTCGAAATCGTCATAGCCCGGTTTCATCGTTTTCCAGAAGCCGTACCAGCGGTCTTTGCGATGACGCTTCATATTCTCTTTCGTCATGCGAAAGGGAAAGGCATGAACGTGAAATGCACGCTGGCCGCCATTGAATGCCTCGCGTGCCAAGGCGTAGATCTCTTCGATCAGCGCATCTGTCATCGCGTAGCAACCCGCGGACCGGCAATCGCCATGAACCATGAGCGCAGCACCAGTGTGGCCATTCACGCGGTCATAGGTATTCGGGTAGCCGAGATTGAACGACAGGTGGAACTGGCTGTTCGGGTTCATCTGGCCCGCATTGACGGTGTAGAAACCTTCCGGCGACTGTTTGTCACCTTCCTTCACTTTCGGCCCAAGCCCACCGGACCAGTTGCAGATCGGATAGGTCTTGAAGTGATAGAAGCGGCCATCATCCTTCTGTTTCCAGATTTCGAGCTGCGACTCCTCCTTGAAAATCCGGACGAAAATCGGGGCTTCCTGAGTCATGCCCTTTTTGGCGAGCAGCACTTGCGCTTCGGCCGGCAAGGGTTTCACGGCTGCCGAAATATCGACGCCGCTTCCGGGAAGACATCCCGTAAGCACCAGCGTCGCCACGCCAACCATAGCCAGCTTGATCGTCGTGATAGCAGACATACAGCCTATGCCCCTCGATCTGTTCGTTCGCGCCAGCCGGAAATTACGCAACCTAAACTTATGTCCGGATCGGTCTGATTCGCAACTTACGGTATTGGCCTCATCAAAAAAGGCATCATTTTGGCATATTTACCGATTCCCGCCTTCAGGGAAGATAGATCGAAAGTCTAAAGGTCAAATTAGAGTGATCGTCCAATTTCTAGGAATTTATCGTGACGGGCCTGCTTTATGTCGTCGCCAGGCAGGCCATCAAACTCCCTCAGAGCACGTTCAACCATATTTCCGGTAATCTGCATGATGGCTGATTTGTCGCGGTGCGCGCCGCCGAGCGGCTCGGTGATGATGACATCGATGATGCCGAATTGCATCAGGTCTTGCGCGGTAATTTTCATATTCGTAGCTGCATCCTGCGCGCGGCTCGAATCGCGCCAGAGGATCGAAGCCGCCGCTTCCGGCGACGCAACCGTATAAATCGAATGTTCCAGCATCAGCACACGGTTGGCTGTTGCAATCGCAACGGCGCCACCGGATCCGCCCTCGCCAATAACGACCGAGACAATCGGCACCGTGGCATCAAGGCAGCAATCGATCGAACGGGCGATGGCTTCGGCCTGTCCGCGCTCCTCGGCTCCGATACCGGGATAAGCGCCCGCCGTATCGACGAAAGTCACGACCGGCATGCCGAATTTATCGGCCATCTTCATAAGGCGGACCGCTTTCCGGTAACCTTCCGGCCGCGCCATACCGAAATTGTGGTCGAGGCGCGATTCGGTATCGTCCCCCTTTTCATTGCCGATGACGACGACCGACCGTCCGCGAAAACGCCCGACGCCCCCGATAATGGCGCGGTCCTCGGAAAAATAGCGGTCGCCGGCCAGCGGGACGAAGTCCTCGATCAGGGCCTCGATATAATCCTGACAATGCGGGCGTTCCGGATGGCGCGCGACTTGTGTCTTCTGCCAAGGCGACAAACTGGAATAAATCTGCTCAAGCGCCGCCTTCGCTTTCAGCTCCAGCTGCTTGACTTCATCTTCGATCGAAACCGAACTTTCGCCATCCTCAAGCGACTTGAGGTCCTCGATCTTGCTTTCGAGCTCAGCGATCGGTTTTTCAAAATCGAGATAGGTACGTGTCATTCAATCAGCCCGGCGACGGTGAACATGCTGGCATGCTTATAGCATTGGAAATACTGCTGCAACGCTAACTGCCAAGCACACGGCCGGGATGTCAACCTGGTTGTCCGAAAACAGGTTCGACCTGATGTTTCGCTTCAACTATCTACGCGCTGACGCTCACCCAGCGGATGATGCTCCTGCACGACCTTGCGCAGGTGGCCTTCCCGCATATGCGTGTAGACTTGAGTCGTCGCGATGTCCGCGTGGCCAAGCAGTTTCTGAACCGAACGGACATCCGCGCCGCGTTCGATCAGATGGCTGGCGAATGCATGGCGGAGCACATGCGGTGACACACGGTTCGTTTCGATATCAGCATCCTTTGCGAGGGCCTTCAGCTCCTGAGCGAGTCTTTGCCGCGTCAGATGCCCCTGCTGTCCCCAGCTCGGGAACAGCCAGGGCGAAGCCGCTCGTCCATCGCCATCCTTCAGGGCCGCCATGTCACGATCATCGATATAGCAGGCCAGCGCCTTCTGCGCCGCGCTGTTAAGCGGAACCATACGCTGCCGTCCGCCCTTACCCTTGATGGTCAGGATTCGCTCATCTCCGACGAGCGAAGACCTTTTCAGGGCAACGAGTTCGGAAACGCGCATTCCGGTTGCGTAGAGAATTTCAAGCAGGCAGTGGAGGCGCAGGGCCTTGGAGCGCTGGCTTTCACGACCGATGGTGACCTTGCGCTTTGCTGTTTCCAGCAGCCGGTCGACCTCGTCGACTGACAAGGTTTTCGGCAAAGCCGTCTCGCGTTTCGGACCGCCAACGAGGCTGGCCGGGTCGTCCGAGCGAATGCCTTCCGCGATCAGAAAACGATAGAATTGCTTGAGGGCCGAAAGTCTGCGAGCCCGCGACGAAGCGGCTAACCCTTCCTGGACCATCTGCGAAATGAAATCGGTCACGTCCATTGTCGTCGCTTCATCAAGCGTGCGATTTCTTCCACGGACGAAATTGCCGAAATGGGCAAGATCACGGGAATAGGCATCAAGCGTATTTGCGGACGCACCGCGTTCGGCGCTCAGCATTTCGAGAAAACGCTCGACAAGCACAGGTCTCGACGCGGCCTGCCTCCGCTCGTAGGATCCTTCCATAATCGTCACTTTCAATGTTGCACTCCGACTAGGCGTCAATGACGCCAAAACCGACGATGTTGGCGAACATACCAACGACCGCGTTAAAAATTGTCGGAGCGCTCCCCCTACCAAGAATGCAACATTGAAACTGCCAAAACTTCAGTGGATCGATCTAACGTATAGTTAGATTACGCACAGACTTGGATATTTCTTTCGGCTCCGGCTGGAAATACTTTGCAAGCACGTACATGCTCCCATAGAATACTCCAACCACCAGTCCACAAACCGTTAGGAATCGTATCAGACTTGGCATTGACTTATTGCATCCCCCAATACACTCGTTCTGGATATGGGCAGTATTATGACATTTGATTATTATCTTGTTATCGCCGCTATTTAGGCATGATCACCGCAACGCATATTGACATAACCCTTACTCCCGTCGGAAAAGTCGAACAACAAAAATACGGCCTGCCAGGCGCAGGGCTTTGCAGACTGACGGGGAAAGCGTGTCGCGTTCCATAGAAAAACTGAAATCCTGCCTCGAGTCCCGCTCACTCGTGCTGATCGGCCTTATGGGCGCGGGGAAATCATCCATTGGAAAAAGACTGGCGAACGCACTCAACGTTCCCTTCACCGACGCAGACGCCGAAATCGAAAAAGCCGCCGGTAAATCGATCAACGAGATTTTCGAGGAAGACGGCGAAGTGTTTTTCCGTGATGGCGAATATCGTGTCATATCGCGTTTGCTGCGTGAGCCAGGCCAGGTGTTGGCGACCGGCGGCGGCGCTTTCATGAAGGCTGAAACGCGCGAGGAGATTGCGAAAGCCGGGATCTCGGTCTGGCTGAAGGCTGATCTTGATTTGCTCATGAGCCGGGTTTCACGGCGCGATACCCGCCCGCTGCTGCGGCGTGAAAATCCCGCGGGCATCATGGCGAAGCTGATCGAGGATCGCTATCCGGTCTACGCGCAGGCCGATATCACCGTCGTCAGCCGGGACGCGCCGCACGAGGAAATCGTGAACGAGATTATCGAAGCCGTTGCGGCCTGTGAAAAATGCCAGAATTAACCCGTTTGTTTAATCGCGAATCTTATCAAATACTGATCAGGTAGGGTGCCAATGACGGCTTCAACGATGAACACTGCACAGACCGTACATGTCGAGCTCGCGGAACGTGGCTATGACATCCTGATCGGCACCGACAATCTCGCCGAGACCGGCGAACGGGTCAAAGCCCTCGGCCCCTCCCGCGTGGCAATCGTGACCGATGAGACTGTCGGACGGCTCTATCTTGAAATGGTTCAGGGCAGCGTTGAGACTGCCGGCCTCCCGGCCCATCACGTGGTTCTGCCGCCGGGCGAAGCGACGAAAAGCTTTGAACGGCTGACGGCCCTTTGCGATGATCTGCTCGATATGAAGCTTGAGCGCGGCGATGCCGTGATCGCTCTTGGCGGCGGCGTGATCGGCGATCTTACCGGTTTTGCGGCCAGTATCGTGAAACGCGGCGTCAGGCTCGTACAGATCCCGACCACGCTACTGGCGCAGGTGGACTCCTCGATCGGTGGAAAGACCGGCATCAACACGAGGCATGGTAAAAATCTGATCGGCAGCTTTTACCAGCCCTCTTTTGTCCTGATCGATACCGATGTTCTTGCCTCCCTCGACGGCAGCGAGTTGCGCGCGGGTTATGCCGAAGTCGTCAAATATGGCCTGCTGGGCGACGTCCGGTTTTTCGAATGGCTGGAAGAAAACGGGCCGAGCCTCCTGAACGGCGATCATGCAAGACAGATCGAGGCCGTGGCGCGCTGCTGCCGCGCGAAAGCCGCGATCGTTGCTGAAGATGAAAAGGAGTATGGCCGCCGCGCATTGCTCAATCTGGGCCATACGTTCGGCCACGCGCTCGAAGCGTGGGCGGGCTATTCGGCAAAGCTGCTGCACGGAGAAGCCGTTTCGATCGGCATGGTGCTCGCCTTCCAGATATCGGAGGAAATGGGCCTGTGCCCCGAAGGCCGTTCGGAACGTGTCAGGGCGCATTTGCAGGCGGCAAACCTGCCCGTCCGCATAACCGATCTGGCGGAGCGGACAGGCGGTAGCTTGCCCGATGCCGATCAGCTAATGGGTCTGATGGCGCAGGACAAGAAAGCAAAAGGCGGCAAGGTACCTTTCATTCTCGTCCGCGAAATCGGTGACGCATTCGTCACCGAGGCGGTCGAACCGGATCGTCTACGGCAATTTCTGGATGTGCGCTGCAAGGCGCTAACTTATTGATATAGATTAACTTAACCTCGTTCAAGCGGTCCCACTTGAACGAGGGTTGATGTAGTGCATCGATCCAAACGGAGGCTTCAGCC
>CAYOUP010000152.1:0-8380 GCA_964407125.1 uncultured Hyphomicrobiaceae bacterium
GCGGCCTCCGGTTCACTGTTTTGGCGTCGCCGCGACGGCAGGCTCGGCATGGCCGATCACCCGCTTGATCGAAGGCGAGCGGCGGCGCAGCGCGCGCTCCACCTCGTCGACCTTGTCATGCACCGCCTGTACCGTCAGCGCCGGATCGACCCGGCAGTGGAAATTGACGATCTCGCCTTCATCGGTTTCGCGCACCCGCACGTCGTGCACGTCGCGGATCATGCCACCTTCCGCCGCGGTTTCGGCCAGCGCCATTTCGACCGCCCGCACCCGCGCGGGCGGCGCTTCACGGCCAGCGGCCTCCGACGGCTGCAACGGCTCGATATGGGTCTCGACTTCGACGTCGGGACCGAGCTCCTCGCGCAGCGCCACCTCCAGCCCGTCTGCGATCGCATGCGCGGAGCCGAGTGCGAGCTTGCGATCGACCTCAAGATCGAGCGAAACCGAAAGCTGCCCGCGGATGTCGTGCACGGTAACGTGATGCACCGCCAGCGCCTGGTTGCGCGCGATGACCATGACCCGCTCCTGCACCGTCTCGCTGTCGAGCGCGCGCGGCGCGGTGGTGACATCGACTTCCGCGCGCGGCATCTCGGTCCGGATCGCCTCGGCGACACGCTCCTTCAGGGTCTCGACCCGGTCGAGCGGCAGCGCCCGGCTCACCGCTGCCACAACCTCCACGAACAGCTTGTGGCCCACCGGGCGCACCCGCACCCGCTCAACCGCGACCACGCCGCGCACGCGCGCGGCGATCTGCCGGACCGCATCGGCTGCCCCAGGGGGCGCGGTATCGGTCAGCGTCTCGATGGTGCGGCGGCCGAGTCGCCAGCCGGCCAGACAAACGAACAGCGCAACGACGACAGCGGCCACCGAATCCGCCCATTGGAAGCCAAGTGCGACGCCGCCGAGCCCGATTAGCACCGCGATCGAAGACCACATGTCGGAGCCGAAATGCAGCGCGTCGGCTTCCAGCGCCTCGCTCGCGGTCTCGTGGGCCACGCGGTAGAGCACGCGGGCGCGAAAGAAATCGATCGCCACCGAACCCGCGATCACCACGAACGCCAGCGGCGTGGCCTCGACCAGGTGAGCATGGCCGCCGCCGTAGAGCCGCTGCACCGCCTCCCAGATCACCACGCCGCAGAGCAAGAACAACAGCGCGGTCTCCGCCAGCGCCGCCACGCTCTCGACCTTGCCGTGGCCGTAGTGGTGCTCCTCGTCGGCGGGCTTGCCGGAGATGCGGACGGCGAAATAGGTGATCACGGTGGCGCCGAGGTCGAGCAGCGAATGCGCGGCCTCCGACAGGATGGCGAGCGATCCGGTGAGCACGCCGACGATCGCCTTGGCCGCGGTCAATCCGGCGGAGGCGACGATCGATCCGAGCGCGACCTTTTCCTTCTGGTCCTGCATCACGCCCCTCAGTTGCCGGTCTGTGCTGTCCGGCGCTCGACAGGGTGCAAATAATCCACGGCAATGCCGGTGCATAGTGCCTTGTTCGCGTGTCGGACGGCACCTAATCTGCCGTTCAATCGATGTGGGTTGGCCAAACGCGGGCGACAGCCGGGAAAGCATGGCCGGACGATTGCAGGACAAGGTGGCGCTGGTGACCGGCGCTGGCTGCGTCGGGCCCGGCTGGGGCAACGGGAGGGCGACCGCCGTGCTGTTCGCGCGCGAGGGCGCCAAAGTATTCGCCGTCGACATGAGCGGCGAGGCGATGACGGAGACGCTGGAATGCGTCGCCGAATTCGGTGGCACCATTAAGACGCACGAATGCGACGTGACCGACAATGCGGCGGTGGCGGCGATGGTCGAAGCTTGCCTTGCCGCGTTCGGCCGCATCGACGTGCTGGTCAACAACGTCGGCGGCTCGGCGGCCGGCGGACCGGTCGAATTGTCGGAACAGGCCTGGGACCGCCAGATCGACACCAACCTCAAGAGCGTGTTTCTGACCTGCAAGCACGTGCTGTCGGTGATGGAGCGCCAGGGAGGCGGGGCGATTGTCAATCTCGCCTCCACCTCGGGACTGCGCTTCACCGGCTCGCCGCAGGTCGGCTATGCTGCCTCGAAGGCCGGCGTGATCCAATTCTCCCGCGTGGTCGCCGTGCAATACGCCGCCAAGGGCATCCGCGTGAACACGGTGGTGCCGGGCCAGTTGCACACGCCGATGGTCGAGGCGCGGCTCGCCGGCCAGCGCATGGGCGGCGACGTCGACAAGCTGCTGCAAACGCGGCAGGCCCGTATCCCGCTCGGCTTCATGGGCGACGGCCGCGACACCGCCTATGCCGCGCTCTATCTTGCCTCCGACGAGGCGCGCTTTGTCACCGGCACGGAAATCATCGTGGACGGTGGCATGGTGGCGCGCTGCGATTGAATCGGGATTTCGTTCGTGGGCGCCGCCGCATGACCCGTTCAAGCGAGCTAGAGACCCCGGTCGCGATCGTCGGCGGAGGTCCGGTCGGTCTCGTGCTTGCGCTCTATCTCGACTTCTACGGCCTGCAGTGCACGATCTTCAACACTGAGCCCGAGACGCGCTTGCATCCGAAGGGCAACGGGCAGAACGCCCGCACCATGGAGCATTATCGCCAGCTCGGCTTCTCTGATGAAATTCGCAAGATCGGCCTGCCGGACGATCATCCGTTCGACCAGGCGTATTTTACGCGCCTAAGCACGCACGAAATCTATCGGTTCCCGATGCCCAACCGCATCGAGCGCATCGCCATGCGGCGCCAGATGCCGCTCACCGACCAGCTTCCCGAGCCGATGTACCACGTCAATCAGATGTACGTGGAACGCTATCTGCACGAACGCGCTTGCAAGAGCCCGAATATCGACGTGCGGTTCGGCTGGCAGGTGCAATGGTTCACCCAGGACGAAGACGAAGTGAAGATCCACGCCGCCGAGACTGGCGGCGAGCGGGAAGCCACCTGGAACGCCCGATATGCGGTGGCTTGCGACGGAGGCCGCAGCATGATCCGCAAGACATTGGGCATCGGCTATGAAGGCGACGTGCAGAAGAAGGACGCCTACTGGACCGGGCAGTTCTTCTCCGTCCATATGCGCATTCCCGATCTCTATCCGCGGTTCGTCGGCCATCGCCGGGCCTGGATGTACTGGGCGATCAATCCCGACCCCGACACCCGCGGCGTCATTATCGCGCTCAACGGCATCGACGAGTTCATGATGCTGATCAAGCCGAAAGCCGGCTGGACCGACGTCGACACCAACGAAGTCGCGCGCTGGGTTCAGAAATCGATCGGCGCCGACATTCCGGTGCACGTCCTCGGCTACTATCCCTGGCGTGCGGGCCAGGCGCTGATCGCCGAACGTTACAAGGCCGGGCGTATCATGATCGCCGGCGACGCGGCGCACCTGTTCACGCCGACCGGGGGCTTTGGCATGAACACCGGGATCGATGACAGCGCCAATCTGGCGTGGAAGCTCGCCGCCATGCTGCAGGGCTGGGGCGGTCTGCGTCTGCTCGACAGCTACGAGGCCGAGCGCAAGCCGATCGGCTACCGCAACACGGGCGCCTCGCGGAAATATGCCGCGCGGATGCATGACGCCGTGGTGCCCGACGAGGTCGAGGAGGAGAGCCCGCGCGGCAAAGAGGCGCGCAGGATCGCCTCGGAAATGTCGTACGTGCGCAAGAACCATTTCGTGCGGCGGGAGGAGGAGGACGCCGTCGGCGTGCAACTCGGCGCCCGCTACGACGGCTCGCCGATCATCGTTGCCGATGGCGAGCCGCCGACCGAGGTCTTCCCCGAGGACTATGACTGGTACACGCCAAGCGGTCTTCCCGGCGGCCGGGCGCCGCACGCCTGGCTCGACAGCGAACGTGGACAAGGCAGTTCACTGTTCGACCGTTTCGGCAAGGGCTTCACTTTGCTGCGCTTCAACCCCTCGATTCCGGGCGGGGCGCTGGAGCGCGCCGCCGCGCGACGCGGCATTCCCGTCGTCGTCCTCGATGTCGATCTGCCGGAGCTGCGCGCGCTCTATGGCCGCGATCTCGCTTTGATCCGTCCCGATCAATATATCGCTTGGCGCGGCGATCGCTTGCCGGACGATATCGATGCCTTGCTGGCGACCGTCACTGGCGGCTGAATGGCACGGCGTGAACCGGGGCGAAAGCTTGAAAAGCAACGACCGATCTGGCAGCGGGGGTGCGTAGGCTCGAACATGATTGCAATGGACCACCGCTTTAGCATCGCCCCGATGATGGAATGGACCGACCGGCACTGCCGGTTCTTCCATCGCCTGCTCACGCGTCGCGCGCTGCTCTACACCGAGATGCTGACCACCGGCGCGGTGCTGCATGGCGATCGCGCGCGGCTGCTGGGCTTCGATCCGTCCGAGCATCCGGTGGCACTGCAGCTCGGCGGCTGCGATCCGCGCGCGCTGGCGCAGTCTGCACGGATCGGCGCTGACTTCGGCTACGACGAGATCAACCTCAACGTCGGCTGTCCGTCCGACCGCGTGCAGGAGGGTCGTTTCGGCGCCTGCCTGATGGCCGAGCCGGCGCTGGTCGCCGACTGCGTCGCCGCGATGAAGGCCGCTGTCAGGACCCCGGTAACCGTCAAATGCCGTATCGGCATCGACGATCAGGATCCGGAAGAGGCGCTGTTCTCGTTTGCCGAAAAGGCCAGGGCGGCCGGCACCGACGCGCTGGTCGTGCACGCGCGCAAGGCGTGGCTGAAGGGACTGTCGCCGCGCGAAAACCGCGAGCTGCCGCCACTCGACTACGCAGTCGTGCACCGGCTCAAACGCGCACATCCCGGTCTCGACGTCATCATCAACGGCGGCATTGCGAGTCTGGAGCAGGCACAGGAACAGCTCGCCCATGTCGACGGTGTCATGATGGGACGGACTGCCTACCAGGAGCCGTGGCGCCTGATCGCCGTCGATCCGCTGCTGTTCGACGCGCCGGTGACGTTCGATTCCGCGAAGAAGGCCGGCCTCGCGCTCATCCCCTATATCGAGCGGGAGCTTGAAAAGGGCGTGAAGCTGCACGCCATCACCCGGCACGTGCTCGGGCTGTTTCGGGCGGTGCCGGGCGCACGGGCGTTCCGCCGCCATCTGGCGACCGAGGCGGTCAAACCGGGCGCCGGCTCCGCCGTCATGGCTGGCGCGCTGGCACTGGTGCTGGACACCCGGCCCGATCTGGCGCACATCGCCGCCTGAGCTTTCCCGCCCGCGCCTTACCCGGAGACATCGGTGCTGGACCATTCGATCGGCGAGATCGCGATGCTCGCGATCTGGATCGCCGGCGCCGGCATCCTGGTCGGCATTCTCGCCGGCCTGTTCGGGATTGGCGGCGGCGCCATCATCGTTCCGGTGCTCTACGAAGTGTTTCGCGTGCTTGATGTGGCGGAGGGACTGCGCATGCAGCTGTGCATCGGCACATCGCTTGCCATCATCGTGCCCACCACGGTGCGCTCGTATCTGGCCCACAAGCAAAAGGGTGCCGTAATTCCGCTGGTCATGCGGCTATGGACGGTGCCGGCGGTCCTCGGAGTGGCCATCGGATCGGTGGCCGCGGCCTACGCGCCGGCGCCCGTCTTCAAGATTGCCTTCGTGATCTTTGCTGCGTTCATCGCCACGCGCATGCTGTTCGGCGGTGACCGCTGGAATCTGGGGAAGGAACTGCCCGGCCGCGCCGTGCTCACCGGCTACGGATTCATCACCGGACTGTTCTCGTCCCTGGTCGGCGTCAGTGGCGGCGCCGTCTCGAATGCAGTGCTCACGCTCTACGGACAACCGATGCAACGGGCGGTGGCCACCTCCGCCGGCATCGGCGTTCCGATCACAATCGTTGGCACGCTGGGGTATATGGCGGCCGGCTGGCGCTGGCTCGACCAGTTGCCGCCGCTCTCGGTCGGCTTTGTCTCGTTGATCGGGTTTGCACTGATGGCGCCGGTATCGAGCTACACGGCCAAGTACGGCGTCCAGCTGGCGCACTGGCTGCCAAGGCGCAAGCTCGAGATTGCCTTCGGCATTTTCCTGACCTTCGCGTCGGTACGGTTCCTGGTCAGCCTGTTCTAGGCGGCGGTCGGGAACGCTCCGCGGCGCGCGCTCACGGCGTTCCGCGCATGCTCAACCGGTCCCCGCGCACCTCCCAGCTCTCGAGCCGGTTGAGAAAGCTCATGCCGAGCAGGCTGTTCTTGAGCTGGCCGCGCCGGACGACCAGCGCCGGTACGTTGCGCTCGACCAGATTGCCGACGGCCAGCCGATCGAGCGTCACTGCCGCGGCCTGGGTTCGCCCGTTGGCGGTGTCGACGTTGATCTTGTAGTCGAGGACTTCGATCGGAAGGCCGGCAGCCTGGGCTGCCCCTTGGGTCAGAACGACGGAACTGGCACCGGTGTCGAGCACCATTGGCACACGAACACCATTGATAGAGGCGGCCAGCGTAAAATCGCCGCCCTCCGGGCGCACCACCTGGACGCGGCGCCCGTGTCCGGCGACATGGCCAGGCATCAGTTCGGCCACCACCCGGTCGGTGACGTCGCGCAATTCGTAGCGGTAGGTATAGCCGACCACCAGCAACAGGCCGACCACCGCCCAGAACAACATCGCTTCCAGCGCCTGCGACAGGCGCTCGCGGAAGATGGTGAGCACCAGGCCGCCGACAAACACCGCCAGTGCCACCTTGACGACCAGCGAACCCACGTCTCGGCGCAGCAGGTTGGCGATTGGATCGCTGTCACTGACAGCGATCAGCACCGCAAGCGACAGCGCGACGCCAACAAGAAGCGACCATGTCAGGCGGCGGCTCACGTCGTTACCCCGCCACGCCGGGATGTGCGTTGCGCTCCGGCCCGGTGCGGCGTCCGGGCAACTCGGACATGATGCGCGCACGCTCGGCGGCGCTCATGCTGCCCCAGCGGGCGATTTCGTCGACGGTGCGGGCGCAGCCAAGGCAGCGGCCCGAACGGGCATCGAGGGTGCAGATGTTGGTGCAGGGCGTTTCGACCATCGTCCGTCCGGTTTTGACTTGTGCTTGTGAACATAGGCGGAGACGAGGCCGAGGTAATCATGACGATTGGTCGCAATCCGTCGGGGCCGCCGTTCAGGTGCCCGCCCGGAACAAAGGCCGCCGGCTCAGCCGTTCCTTTTCTTCCGGCGTAAGGATGGGCTCGCCCGGCGCGGGCGCGATCGGGGGTGACTGCATCGACATCGGCGCCATGGCCGCGACCACGCGCTCGGGCGGGAAGGTCGCCACGACCTCGGTGCCAATGCGCAGCTTCGACTTGAGCGTGAACGTGCCGCCATGCAGTTCCATCAGACTCTTGGCAATCGGCAGTCCGAGACCGGTGCCCTGCTCGGCGGACTTGATCGAGTTCGAGCCCTGCCCGAAGGATGCAAGCACGACGGGGATTTCTTCCTCCGGGATGCCGGCACCGGTGTCCGTGACGCTCATGTATTGTCCGCCCGAGGCCGTCCAGCCCGCTTTCAGCCAGATCTCGCCGCCCTGCGGTGTGAACTTGATCGCATTCGACAGCAGATTGAGGCAGACCTGCCGGATCGCGCGCTCATCCGCCCACAGTCGTGGCATGTCAGGCTCGAACATTTCGTGGATAGCTATGCCGCGGTTGCTGGCACGCAGCTTGAGCAGATGGTGGCAGTCTTCGACAATGCCGACCAGGCTGACCGACTCCTCGTTGAGTTCATAGCGCCCCGCTTCGATTCGCGAGAGATCGAGAATCTCGTTGATCAGGCCGAGCAGATGCACGCCGGAATTGTGGATGTCGGCGGAATACTCCTTGTAGGCCGGCACCGAATGTTCGCCGAACACCTCCGTCTTCATCACCTCGGAAAAGCCGAGAATGGCGTTGAGCGGCGTGCGTAACTCGTGGCTCATCTGGGCGAGAAAGCGCGACTTCGAGATATTGGCGGATTCGGCGCGCCGCCGCGCTTCGTCGGAAATGGCCTTCGCTTGCTCAAGCTCTCCGATCAGCGCGTCTTTTTCCGCGCGCGCCTCCAGCGTCGCCAGCGTCGTTGAATAAAGGCGGTAGGCCAGTACGGCGAAGTAGCCCTGCGCGGTGACCGCCATGGATGCAAGGACGTAATTGCGCATCCCGCCCTGCAGCACAAAGCCGAGCGCGATCGCTGCGGTCACCGGAAACGAGGCTGCGAACACGGCCATCGGCAGACTTGACGACAGCATGCTGGAGACCGCCACCACCAGCAGCATGACGAACAGCATGAAAGTGCCGGATCCTTCGTCCGCCCCGATCGGGTGGATCAGGATGAACATCCAGGCCAGACCGTAGAAAAGGTCGAGCAGGATGAACCGCATGCGCCAGGCGCGGTAGCTCACCTCGGCGGGCGGCAGATCGAGGAAATGGCGGCACTTGGTGACGATGACGGCGTGGATGACCAGCACCGAAG
>CAYOUP010000153.1:0-8308 GCA_964407125.1 uncultured Hyphomicrobiaceae bacterium
TGGCGTTCGAGGAATTCGTGCACTTCCTGGGCGTGGACCCCTGTGGTTGCGCCCGTCACAGCCCGCACGACCGCCTTTTTGTGGTCCGGCTGCTGGTTTTTCAGGAAGATGCGCGTTGCGAGGGACCCTGCAAGGTCGGGCGGCAGGTCGCCGGGATATTGCGTGCCAATGGCGATGCCGACGCCGAACGCCCGGCCCTCGCGGGCGAGGTTCTCCAGATGCTTGGACGACGCCACACGCCATGCCTCGTCGAGCACGAGCAGGCGCGTCAGGCGGCGCGGCTGGTTCCCGCGCACCAGATGGCCATGCAGCCGGATGACGATCAGCTCGGCGAGCGCGGCCTTGATTTCGTCGGTCGGCAGCTCGAACAGCGACAGCACCAACCGCTCATCCAGCATGGTCTCGAACGGCACTTCCAGCTCGTGGTTCTTCGGGAACAGGCCCAGCTCGAACAGCGGCGAGACACGATCAAGCAAACTGATCGCGGTGGCGTTGCGTTGTTCCTTCTGCTCTTCGAGGATCGCGACGACATCGTCGAAGCTCGGCGCACGGATCGCATCGACGGGCGCCCAGCGCTGAGGATCGACGCCATATTTCTCAAAGGCGTCTTTCATTGCATCGCGCAGCAGGGCGGCCTGCCGGTCGCCAAGACCGAAGACGCGCTTCAAAACGCCAGTAATGGTGAAAATATGCTCGATCGGTTGCGCCATGCCGTCATCGGCCGCGCTCGGGAAAAGCGGATTGAACGGGATGCCGTGGCGGCGCACGTCATGCACGCGCAGGCCCTGATCGGCGACGTATCCACGATCGGCATAATCGTTCTTGAAGTCGAAAATGCACACCGGCGCGTTCATCGAGGTCACGCCGTCGATGATGACACGCAGCGTCTGTGTCTTGCCGGAGCCGCTGTCGCCGGTGACGAGAACGCCGAAATTGAGCAGCTTGGGATCATTTTCGAAAGGCGCCCAGTAGACGGACTGGCTGTCGGCGATCTCGTGGCCGAGGAAGACGGAAGGGCCGGCCGGCGTCTTGCGCACAGGACGGGGTTTCAGATGCTCGACCGCGCCGCGCTTTGTCTCGATCTCTTCCGGCAATTCCTCGACGGGCGGACGGTACGGGTACTGAAGAATATCGGAAAGCGACGCCGTCTGCGACAGGGGACGGGCGCGGG
The DNA here is from genome assembly GCA_964407125.1 of uncultured Hyphomicrobiaceae bacterium. Lineage (GTDB taxonomy): Bacteria > Pseudomonadota > Alphaproteobacteria > Rhizobiales > Rhodomicrobiaceae > JAHQVI01. Next base: position 1,172 of record CAYOUP010000153.1, read on the forward strand.
CGCGCCACTGGTCGAAGCCGGGCAGATGCTCGTGAACGGCAAAGAAATCCTTCAGCGTGCGCAGGCGCTCCCAGCTCGTCGCCTCGAATTGGCGGATGACGATTGCGCCTTTTTCGATGGCCGTGTCGAGCAGCGGTCCCGCCGTGCGTCCGCCTTTCGGGAAACGCCCACCGCGCGGACGGACCAGCACGGGCCGCGCATCGCGGCATCCGGCAAGCACGGAGTGAATTTCCTCCGCCAACTGAGTGCCCTGATTGGCCTCGTTGCACAGCGCAACCTCGCGGCGCTCGGCGACCTTGCCGTCCGCTTCCATGTCGAAACAGATCATGTAGGTCTGCGCGCGCCCGCGGCATTCGCGGCGTGTACGGATGAACGAGATGCCCTCGATCTCCGTCGCGGCAGCCTTGACCGCCCATTCGATCAGGTCCGCCTGCTTGGCGCTCTCGGTCGGCACGCCGAAATGCGCATGCTGGGCGAGATATTTGTCCCACTGGACATCGAAGTCGATATTCGACGCCGCCGCAGCCGCGCCGCTTTCTTCGCTGCCAGGCACCGCGGAGACTGGCTGAGCGGTTGAAGACGGCGCCGGAATATCCGGGGCCGGAAAATCATCCATCTCCGGCCGGTCGCCCTTCTCGATCAGCAGGCGCTGAAAAAGCTGAACGAATTCCGTCACATAGCGCGATGTCTGGCCGGAGAGCTCGTCGATGAACCAGTCCTCGAACGGATAGAACGGGTCCGCCTCATCGCGCTCCGCGCCGCACAGTTCATAGAGCAGCGCCAGCCGCCGCTCCAGCAGCGCCTCGACCTCCGGACGCGCCAAGGGCTTGAGCACGACTGGTTGTGTCCCCAGCCGTTCGATCCGGTCACGGATGGAGGCGTCGATATTCTCGGCGATGTGCTGATAGAGAAAGGGCAGCACCGCGAAGGCGACCGCCACATTCGGCAGCGTCTCGGCAATGAGCGCACCCCGGCTGACGGCATGGGTGAGCCGTGTCTCCCAGCCTTCAAGCTTGCTCTGCTCAAGCTGGTCGAACGCGATGAACACCGAGCCGCCAAGCGCGCCGATGATCTTGACGATTTCCTCAAGCCGAAGCCGGGCGCATTGCTCGCTGTCCTGATTATGGATGCGGATGCCCGCGAGCCGCGTATCGACCTTCAGCCCACGGAGAAAATCGAAAGCCTCGTCCTCGCCGAACAGCACGCCGAGAATCGCCGCAATCGTCGCCTCCCCCGCCGGAGGAATGCGCGTCGCCTTCGCCAGCCGCGAGCGGATCGTATTGACCAGCCCCTTGAACTCGACCTCGGAAACGCTGACATCGCCCTCGATCACGGCCTTTTTCAGACGATCCGACAACGGACCGGGCGCAAGCTCCAGAAGCGTAAGCCCCAGCGCAACAAGCGGCACCGGCGCGCCTTCCGGCACAAGATAGGGCTCGCTCAGCCGGGTGACGAAGCTGCGCGTCAGCCAAGCATCGAACTGCTGCTCGGAGACGAACTCCACCATCGGCAGAACGACGGCGAACACGTCCCCCTGTCGGTGCAGCGCACGCACAGCCGTCAGCAGCGTATGGGTCTTGCCGGTCCCCGTCTGCCCCTTGATGAGCAGAAGACGGGATGCCGGGTCCGGATTTTTGCCGCGCGCATGGTGAACCACGCTGGCGATGCCTTCATCGGCCGTCGGACCGATGTCGGACACGTCCAGTAGTTCTTCCTCGGCCGCCCCCGATAGCGAGGCTACAGCGCCGAAAACGCGAAAAAAGTCCGGACTCTTGAATGCCTCAAGGCGCGAATCCATTGAGAAAATCCCTTAATTCAAATCCATTCATTGACGATGAAGTGCCGCTCGTCGCGGCCAAAGGCGGTGCGGGACCGGTCACGGAGCACGCTGTCCATGGGTCCTGCGATGTCGTAGCGCTCAAGGTCGAGAAGACCGGCACGGCAGGCCGCCGCGACGCGCTCCTTGAAGTCTTCCAGCGAGCTGAATTCCAGCCCGCGCATAATGCCGGCGTCGTAAACCTGTGCGATCGCGACGCGGCCTGCGAATGGTGCGGTATGAAGCGTCTTTGCCAGATCGCGGACGGTCGCGGCGAAGTCGGCCAGATCGTCCTTGTCGCTGCGCAAGGCAACATGCGTTGCCGCTTTCGGCATTTGCGCCGCGCCTTTCGCAAGCGATGCTCGCACGAGACTGTCGGCGACGATCCCCTTCGTCTCGCTGTCCATCGCGAGCCCCTGCCGCAGAAGCGCGGTTTCCGCGTCCCGCAATGTGCCTCGCTTCAGACCCGCAGCGCCGAGCAGGATCGCCCGGCTGATCGCGTCGCGAGAAGTATTCTGCATGGTGATCTCCGAGATAGCGGGTTCACACTCAGGCATCCGCGCCAGAAGGAAGGCGCGCAGCAACGCAAAACGCAGACCGGCGCGGGACGGCATCCGGCCCACGCCCTTTACATCGAACAGCCGGGCAAGCGCCGCGCTTTCGAGATTGTCCTTGCGGGCCAGATAGGCGCGGGCCTTCTGGATGCGCATATCGAGGCCAAGCGCCAAGCCGGGCAGAAGCCGGGACGTCACGTCGGACCAGCTCCGTCCGGCGAGCGGCCCAAGCTGCGCTTCAGCTTTTGCGCGGCCCTCGCTTGCAATGACAAGGACTCCGGCCTTTTCCAGAACGCTGCGATCGGAAAGCAGTCGTCCAATGGCACCGGAGACAGCGGCAAGATCCGGGTAAAGACTTTCAAGCACAGCCTCAGCATCCCCGCGGACCATGCCGTCCTCTCCGCTCACGCAAAGCAGAGCGAGTACCGGCAGCCCCGCATCGAGTGCTGCAAGATTGTCCACCCTCGCCTCCGGCAAAGGCGGCAGAAGTTTTATTGTTTTCATATGGTCCGCCGCTCGGACATCCGCATTAAGGAAGTTCTTAAGGCTTCGTTAATAGCCGATTCGAGCCGGGATGTTGAGCCGGGACGGTGCGATTAGCGAATAGTGGCAGGTATTTCCAAGCCGGTGTTGCATCGCTACGGGGCTTTCTTGCCAATCATCAACGGCCCGGGCACCTGTGCAAGCAGCGTTGGACATCACCGATATCCGCTCATTTGACAGTAATGAATTAAGCCCGACTTCACCGGCATCATGCAAACTGTTTCCCGTTTCGGGAGAGTGTCGTTGCGCCATCTCAAGCAATTCATCGACTGGATGCTGATCAGGGACAAGGAGCAGGAGCCGGACATTGCCATTGCGCAATTCCACGAGCTTAGGCGCCAGATGCCGCTGCTCTATGTGCTGATCATCGTGAATGCTGTCGCCGTTGCCTATACGCATTACGGACGTGCACCGGATTGGCTGACCATCTGGGCACTGATCCCGCTGCTTGGCCTTTGCACGGGCAGACTGGCAGTCTACATCACGCGCAAGGACTGGAAAACCGACATTGAAAGAGCGAAACGCAAACTTCGCCGAACCATACTATTAGCGGGCCTGTTTTCAGCAGTTTACATCGTGTGGTCCCTGTCGCTTGCGCAGTATGGCGACGCCTATGAGCGCGTCCATGTCGCATTTTTCGTCTCCATCACAGTCGTTGGCTGCTTCATGTGCCTGACGTATCTCCCGCAAGCCGCCTTGCTGGTGATGGTGAATGTCTCAATACCCTACATGATCTACTACATAGGCAGGCATGAACCGATTTTCCTCGCGATCGCATTGAATCTTTTTCTCATATGCCTCGTGATGCTCCGGGTTCTGTTTAATGAATATAACGGCTTCATCAAACTCGTCCGCTCCCAGACCAAACTTTCGGAAAAACAGAAGGAAACGGTGCGGCTGAGCCGGGAAAACGCAAGGCTTGCTCATACCGACCCTCTGACAAGCCTGCCGAACCGCCGGTATTTCTTCACCCTGGTCAATTATGAAATCGAAAAATCGCGTACATCCGGCGAAACATTCGCGGTCGGCGTCCTCGATCTGGACCATTTCAAGCCGGTGAATGACTCTTACGGCCATAAACTCGGCGACCAGCTCCTTTCCGATGTCGGCGAGCGTCTCAAGAATCTGGAGAGCAGCGAGATAACCGCATGCCGTCTTGGCGGCGATGAATTCGGACTGATTGTCCGCTCACAATGCGCGGATGTGGAAAAGATAGGCCAGAAGATCTGCGGCACAATTTCCGAGCCTTATCTGCTGGACGATACGTGGATCAAGATCGGCGGCTCTTGCGGGTTCGCCATATTCCCCGATGTGGGGCAGACGGCGCACGAGCTGTTCGACCGCGCTGACTACGCACTTTACAATTCAAAACGAATGCTGCGAGGCGGGGTAACGCTCTATTCGGCCAGCCATGAAGCCCACATTCGCTCCGAGAGAGCGATAGAAACCGCTCTGGAAAATGCCGATCTCGAAGCTGAAACAAGCGTTGAATTCCAGCCGATCGTCAGACTTCGCGACAATAGCATCGTCGCGTTCGAGGCGCTGGCGCGCTGGGACAGTCCTTCGGTCGGCAGCGTTCCGCCGGACCGCTTCATTCCGATTGCTGAACATTGCGGAATGATGCACAGGATGACTCTTTCGCTGTTTCAGAAATCGCTGAACGAAATCGCCAGCATGCCGGACCATGTCGGCCTTTCCTTCAATCTCTCCGCTCACGATATAACTTCAGACCAGACGGTGCTCAGCCTCATTACGGCAATTCGTCAAGCAACAATCGATCCGAAACGCGTCACGTTCGAAATCACGGAAAGCTCTGTCGTCAAAAATTTCGAGCAGGCGGAAAAATCCATGCGCATGCTGCGCACATTCGGCACACATCTGGCGCTTGATGATTTCGGAACCGGCTATTCGTGCCGCAGTTGCCTCCACAAACTGCCCATCGACAAGGTGAAGGTCGACCGCAGTTTCGTCTCCGGACTCACTCAAGCGGGACACAGCATTGTGGAGTCCATACTCGCATTATGCGAAAATATGGGCCTGGAGGGCATCATGGAAGGTGTCGAGGCGGAGACGCAACTGCAGGTGCTCAGATCTCTCGATTGCCAATATGCACAAGGCTATCTTCTCGGCAAACCGATGTCCGCCGACGATGCAAGGCGCTGCATCGTCGGCATGCGGACGCATGTCGAGGCATTCGCGTAATAACCATGCGATCATGGCTGCCGGTCAGGCGTCGAACGCCCCGAAGCGCCGCGCCAGATCGAAAACCAGCAGCCCGGCACTGCTCAAAAAGCCAAGGAGCGGCACAAGAGCGGGCACGCGGAAAATGCCGTCCGGCTGTTCAGGGCGGCGTTTGATGGCCACAAGCGACAGATTGACCAGCGCAAAGGCGGCGAGAGTCAGGGCGGATGTCGCCTGCGCCAGGCTCCGCAGGGAAAATGTCATGCCAAGCACGAGGATGACCGCGCACATCAAACCTGTCGCATAGAGCGGCGTCCGCGTCCGTTCCGAGACAACACCCAGAAAAGCGGGAAGCTGCCCCAGCCGTGCAAGGCCGTAAATCACGCGGGAGCCCATAACGAGCTGGATAATCACCCCATTCAGAACCGCGAACGTACCGATCAGGCTGAAAACCCACGGACCATACCCGGACAATTGCGTAAAAAGCGAAGCGAGAGGAGCTCTATCGCCGCTAAAGCCGGCAGGATCGAACGTATCCACGGCGATCAGGGCAATCCAGACATAGAGCAGCGTCGTGATGATCAGTGTCAGTCCGATTGCCAAGGGCAATGTCCGGCGCGGATTTTTGACCTCCTCGACGACATTGACCATGTCTTCAAAGCCGATAAAGGCATAGAACGCCAGCAGGATTGCCGAGGACAGTCCCGCAATGACGGTGAAATCAAACGGAGCGGCGGACGCGGCGGCACGCGAGACAAGCGTAACCGGATCTGCCGGCGCATAAAGGATGACCAGCGCCAGCCCCCCGATTTCAATCATCGTGAACAACGCTGTCAGCAGGAGCGATTTCAGTATTCCCCAGGCGACCAGCATGCCGAGCAGGAGAAGCAGCGCGATGAACAGCACTCTTTCCGGAAGCGCGATGATCTCGTGAAGATAACCCGCCCCGCCCTGCAATAATGTTGCCGATGAAATGGCGCCGGACGAGGCCACGGCCAGACCGGTCATAAGCGACAATCCCGTAAGCCCCAGTCCGGCGCGCAAATACGCCGCTTCGCCTGCGCTGACCGGATAACGTGTCGCCAGTTCGGAAAAGGATGCTGCGGACAGTCCGGCGATGAAAGCTGCCGCCAGAAACGCGAGCGGCAGGTAATAGCCCGCACTCGCCGCGGTTTCGCCGATGACGACATAGATGCCTGCGCCGATCGTGGTGCCGAGGCCGTAAAGCGTCAGCAGCGGCAGATTGATCTTGCGCGAAAGTTTCGCCCCTTTTTGGGCAATGGGTAAGTCCGTCATTTGGCTATCATTCCCCCCACATGTCCCGGCCGGGCATAAATTTCTGCGCAACATGTTCGCGATAATCCCGCTCATGTGCCGCCATGCCTGCTTAATCCAGCTTTACCCTGCCCTGCCTGCCGGATACCATCTTAACATTCTTGTGAACGCGATTGCGCCGTGAACCGGCTATCCCGCAACGAGATCTGCTAATTCGCAGCAAGAATGAGGATCGGCGGCGTTTCAGTCATGGACGATCCATTACCATAAGTCCGAAAAGGACGGCATTAGAGAGGATAAACATGAAAATGGTCAGGCTTATCTTGGCAGCGGCCTTTGTCTCGGCGCTCGCGATCGCACCTGCGATGGCGCAAAAGGCGGAGGATGCATTCGGGGTCTGGGAACATCCCGATAATGGTTCGCATATCCGGATTTCGAAATGCGGCGGCGGGCTTTGCGCGAAGATCATCAAGGTGGAAGATCCATCGCGAACGGACGTGAAAAATCCTGATCCGGCCAAGCGCAAACGCCCCATTGTGGGGATTACCATCATGAGCGGCGCGAAAAAGAGCGGCGAATCGACCTGGTCCGGCAAGCTTTACAATACGCTGGATGGCGAAACCTATAGCGGTACCGTCACCGTACTCAGCAAGAACAAACTGAAGCTTCAAGGTTGCGTTCTTGGCGGCCTGATCTGTCAGGGGCCGACCTGGTCGCGCGTGAACTGAGCAGGAGGAGGAGGCATCTTTCTGAAATATTTGCATAAGC
>CAYOUP010000154.1:0-8301 GCA_964407125.1 uncultured Hyphomicrobiaceae bacterium
CGACTATGTTGGCGTTTCCTATCCGGGCGGCGAAGTGACGGGCGATGAAAACAACGTCAAACTCCGCTTTGACACGACCTATATGGAGATGGCTGCGGACGGCGGGCTTTGATAGCGTTCTTCATACGGATTATCGTTATCCCATGACACCGCAAAGCCCCCTCACCCGGCGCTGTCGCGCCGCCCTCTCCCGCAAGGGGAGAGGGCTGGGAGGCTGCCGCAACTTTTAAGGATAGAATCTCTACTAAATGTTTATGACGCTGGATTTTATAACATAATCGTTCGGCATACACGCCCTCTCCCTTGAGGGGAGAGGGCGGCGCGAAGCGCCGGGTGAGGGTGGAAATGTCCGCTACAAGGGAGGCCGCATAGTGCGTCTGATCAATCAGAGAGCGTCGCAGCCGGTGCAGGTCCTGCTTGCCGCGATTCCCTTCATTGCCCTGATCGCCATCTACAGCGTGGCCAGCCAGATCCGGCTTGAAGCCAACCCGGCCGACAAACTGCTTCCGTCCTTTGAGTCGATGGGCGAAGCCTTCTGGCGTCTCGCGACCGAGGCGGACCAGCGTTCCGGCAACTATCTCCTCTGGGAAGATACATTCGCAAGCCTAACGCGCCTTGGCGCTGGTATGGGCATCTCTGCCCTGCTCGCTCTCTTCATCGGCGTGCCGATCGGCATCATTCCGAAAATGCGCAGCTTTCTGGCGTCCTTCGTTGCCACGCTGTCCCTGATCCCGCCGATCACCATCCTGCCGATCCTTTTCATCGTTTTCGGACTCGGCGAAACCTCGAAAATCATGCTGATCGTCATCGGCACGTCGCTGGTCATGATCCGCTCCATCGCTCAGGGCGTTAGCGAACTGCCGGAGGAAATGATCATCAAGGCGCAGACACTGGGCGCATCGACCTGGCAGCTCATTATCCGCGTGATCGTCCCGCAAATCCTGCCGAAACTGTTTCTCGCAATCAGGCTCGGACTGGTCCCTGCCTGGATATTCCTGGTTTCGGCGGAGGCCATCGCGTCGACCGAAGGGCTCGGCTACCGGATCTTCCTTGTACGGCGCTACCTGGCGATGGACGTCATTCTGCCATATGTCGCATGGATAACGCTGATCGCATATTTGATCGACCGTGCACTGATGCTTCTGTCGCGCTGGCTCTTTCCCTGGTCGGACAATCGGGCCGGAGCGGTGTGACCATGATTTCGATACGCAACCTGTTCAAGGATTACCTCGGCGTCTCCGTAATCGAGCGCGTCAATCTGGAGGTTGAACGCGGCACGTTCTGCACGATCGTCGGGGCGTCCGGATGCGGCAAGTCGACTTTTCTGCGCATCGTTCTGGGGCAGGAACGCGCCTCGCGCGGGGACATCTTGATTGACGACAGGGCGCTGCCGGAAGAACCGACGCCGGATCGCGGCATCGTCTTCCAGCGCTACTCCGTATTTCCCCATCTGACGGTCCTTCAGAATCTCATTCTTGCTGCCGATTTCGACGGCTCGCGGATTTTTGCCCGCACATTCGGCGCCGAACGCAGGGCGGCACGCGAAAAGGCCGACGGCCTGCTTGAGCGCATCGGCCTCACCCACGCGCGCGACCGCTACCCCTCGCAGCTCTCCGGCGGCATGCAGCAGCGCCTCGCCATTGCGCAGAGCCTGATGAAAAACCCGCAGATCCTGTTACTCGATGAGCCATTCGGGGCGCTTGATCCCGGTGTCCGCCTTGACATGCACGACCTGTTGATCGACCTTTGGAAGCAGCACGACATGACGATCTTCATGGTCACGCACGACATTGCGGAGGCGTTCAAGCTGGGTACGAGACTGATCGTCTTCGACAAGGTTCGCCACGATCCCGATTTTCCCAATGCTTACGGCGCGACAATCACCTATGACCTGAAGCTGAAAGATGGCAGCACCAGCGACGCTGCCCGCACGGCTGAATTTCTTGCAAATGAAACCTTAACGACCGGCAGAGCCAGCAATGTTCCAGAGACCGAAAGCGCATAAGCGGCGTTTCGCGCGCCCCTTTCCCTTCCATGCACGCCGCAGCCACGCCCACCATCCGGACTTCAACGCACGCGAGTCGCTCGGCTGGAAAGCCGCGGAGGCGGAAGGCAAGCTGCCTGAAGACGGCTGGCGGCGCGAGCAGCAATGGGCGCTCGATATGGGCCTGCCCGGCGCGGACAGCATCACCGACAAGACGATCCCGACCTTTGCGCGCGGAGAACTCCCGCATTTCGCCGGGATCAATACGTTCCTGAAAGCGCCTTATATCGAGAATGTCCGCGACGTCGGGAAGTATGACGCGGCCGTGCTCGGCATCCCGTTCGACAGCGGCACGACCTATCGCCCCGGCACGCGCTTTGGCCCGCAAGGCATGCGGCGCATCTCGGCGCTGTATACACCGTATAATTACGAGATGGGCGTCGATCTGCGCGAACAGATGACGTTGTGCGATGTGGGCGACGTCTTCACCATTCCGGCCAATCTGGAGAAAAGCTTCGACCAGATTACGCGCGGTGTCTCCCATGTGTTTTCGTCAGGCGCACTGCCGGTCATGCTCGGCGGCGATCATTCCATCGGTTTCCCTTGCGTGCGCGGCATCGCCGAATGCACGTCCAAGCGCATCGGCATCATCCATTTCGACCGCCATATCGACATTCAGGAGAAGGATCTCGACGAGCGGATGCACACGACGCCCTGGTACTGGGCGACCAACATGGAGAATGTCCCGGCGACAAATCTGGTGCAGCTCGGGATCGGTGGATGGCAGGTGCCGCGCTATGGCGTCGCCGAGGCCCGCAAGCGCCAGACCAATGTGCTGACCATCGAGGACATCGAGAAGCTCGGCCTTGAGAAGACGGCGGAAGTCGCGCTCGAACTGGCGTGGAAAGATGCCGATGCCGTCTATATTTCCTTCGATGTGGACTCGGTTGATTGCGGCTTCGTGCCGGGGACGGGCTGGCCGGAGCCGGGCGGGTTCCTGCCGCGCGAGGCGCTGAAACTGCTCGGGCTTGTCGCGGCGGAAGGGATTTGCGGGCTCGAAGTCGTCGAAGTCAGCCCACCCTATGACACGTCCGACATTACGGCACTGCTCGGCGTGCGCGTCGCGGTCGAGGTGATGGGCTCGCTCGTTGCGCATGGCAAAATGGGCGCACATAAGGGCATCATCGACAAGCCGGTCAGCTTCTAGGGTAGGAGAGAACGCGATGCACGGATCGCATGACGATCATCATCATGGGCACGGCGTCGGTCATAACGGCGCGCCCGCGAAAGCGGCCCAGTGGCAGACGCCGCACGTCCCCGACCATCATGATCACGACCATGAGCATCCGCCGGTCAGCGACGAGCTGAAGGATCTCGACCTCGTCGAAAAGGCATTCTGCGAGGGATTTGCCGCAACGAGCGACCCGACCAGCTTTTTGCGTCTTGCGGGCGTTCCTTTTTCAGCAACAGATGCCGGCGGAAAAACGCTTCATCTGCTGCGCGTGGAGCATAATGCGGCAACGGATATCGGCAACATAACGCCGCATCTCGGCGGAGGCTCGTTCCGTTATGCGCCATTGCCCGCGCAAATGACCTCGCGGCGCAATGATCTCGCCTTTATCTATTTCGATGGCTCGGAGGCAGTCCGGCTGAGCTATGGCGAGATGAAAAAGCTGGTGGCCTCGGCGAATGAGGCTTGATTATGGAAAAATGGTGCACTGCGACATATTTCGACCGCATTTTGCTATTGCGAATGGTAAAAAATGCTCCGCTTACGTCTGATTGGTAACTATTGCCGCATCTGGAAATCAAGTTCCGATGCATGATTAATTCAAAGATTTTTCATCATAACACGTTGATAAAAAATGAAATTTTTTCCAATGCGGCCTAATGTCCAGCAAGCCAAATCGTCAACGTTTTCCAAATTTCCGAATAATTATGGAACTTAGCCCGAATTCAGCCATTTTTGCGTTGCGATGAATAAGCATCGTAAGTTGTGTTTTCAGGTGAAAATGTTCAAGGCTCTCCTATTGGCAGCAACAGCGGCCACAGTCATCTCAGGCGTTGCAGAAGCGTCTGACGGACACAAGGTTTTGTCAGGGAATTCCCTGCGTAAGGCAATCATCGGGAAGACGATCCACCTTCACACGCCTGTCGGAAGCACAGTTCCGATCCGTTATCGGGCGAATGGCACTATGACAGGCAAGAGCTCGGTGAGCCTTGCAGCTCTGGCTGGTGAGACGGTGACCAAGGATCGTGGACGCTGGTGGGTCAGCAATAGCCAGCTTTGCCAGAAATGGCAGAACTGGTCGGATGGGCGCGCTTACTGCTATACGCTCAAGGTCAACGGTGCGTCCGTATACTGGACGCGCAATGATGGGCGCAGCGGCACGGCTCGTCTCAGCAATTAATGGTCGAGATTCGGCTATATCTGCTCCAGGAAATTTTTCCTAACCGATAGGGCGCCTGCTGACCTTATGAAGCGGCGCCCCGGTTCTTTCATCATTCCGGGCAGCAAGCTTATAATCTGCTGAGCACCGAAGGCCGCTATCCAGGCTCAGTCATGCTGTCGACCTCGGCAAACATTCTCAGAACGTTCCTACCTGTCGAAATTCCCGCCGACCGCCTCACATCTCCTAGATATAATCAAATCTCGACCATTTTTGTGACTATCATCACCAAAGTTTCGTGCTTTGTGTATAATACCCTTATGTCATGTATGCATAAACCAATTGCCGGAACATATACAATTTCATATTATCAAATTGTTTTTCACTATAAAAAATAAATTGACTTGTAGCAGTCAATTTGGTTTCAATTAACGTATGCAATTTGACAGAATGAGCTACCTGTATGCCTGTCGGTATCAAAGATAGGAATTAGATCGGGCGCTAAAATACTATCCGAAAGTAGGTATATTAATATCCAGGCATTTACTGCTACTGCATGCCGAGGCGGTTTCAGACGAGTCGGAGCGGGATGATAACATTTCACAAGGCAGTTTAAAGAGGCCATCAGAATGCCTTGTAATGCATACAAATATGCACTCCGTGCACACGTCGATTGTCAGACATTGTATTTGAACTTGGACAGCGCCACGAGCGCGATGACAAGGAGTAAAGCGGATGCCGATGCCGGACAATGTGAAGACCAGCGCGGAATACCCCATCCCTGAGAAGATGAAAGCATGGGTGCTGGGCGATCCCGGTCAACTCACATTCGAGGATAAGCCTGTTCCCGTCCCCGGACGCGCCGAAGTGCTGGTGCGCATTGATGCTGTGGCAATCTGCGCAACGGATCTCGAGATCATCTACAATGGCCCGCCCGCTATGGTTCGGGGCGGTCTTCCGTTCAACAAGGGCTTTACACCGGGCCATGAATATATGGGCACGGTCGTCGCTCTCGGCCCTGGTGTCGACGAATACAAGATCGGTGAACGCATCACCGTCGAAATTCACGCAGGCTGTGGCCAATGCAAGCGTTGCCGTGAAGGGATGTATACCTCCTGTCTTAATTACGGGATGAATTATGGCGATTTCGACAAGGGCCATCGCGCCAATGGCTTCACCACCGATGGCGGTTTCTGCGAATATCAGGTGAACAACATCAACACGCTGATTCATGTCGATGACAGCATGTCCGACGAGGAAGCGACGCTCGTCGTCACAGCTGGCACCACAATGTACGGCCTGACCGAACTCGGCGGGCTGGTTGCGGGCGAAAGCGTTGTCATCACAGGGCCGGGTCCGATCGGCCTGCTCGGCGTCGCGGTTGCAAAAGCGCTTGGCGCACAGCCCGTCATTCTGACCGGCACGCGCGATAACCGCCTTGAAATCGGCAAGAAGCTCGGCGCGGATCATATCATTAACGTTCGCAATGAAGACCCCGTCAAAGCCGTCCGTAGGCTGACGGGCGGCAAAGGCGTCGATTATGTCATCGAGTGCTCTGCGGCCCCCAATGCGGTCAACGATGCCGCACAGATGGTCAATCGCGGCGGCAAGATTTGCCTTGCGGCCTTCCCGCACGAATCTCCGGTGGTCGATATTGCCCATTTGGTGCGCAACAACATCTATCTCTATGGCATCCGGGGCGAAGGCAAGGCCGCGACCCATCGTGCCGAGGCGTTCATGCGTCAGAAACGTTTCGATGCAACCCTCATCCATACGCATACGTTTGCGATGAAGGATCTGCCGGAAGCGATCCGTTACGCCAAGGATCGCGTTGAAGACGCAATCAAGGTCGTGGTCAAGAACGATCACTCATACGGATGCAACGCGATAGCTGCAGAATAGTATCATCTGTTGACGGAGTTTTTGGATGCTGACCTGCGATCAGTATCACATGCCTGCTACGCTTTCCGAGGCATTCGAGTTGCTTTGTAACGCGCCGGAAGGCAGCTGCCTCATTGCGGGTGCGACGGATATTCTTCCCTGGGCGCGCGAAGGCCGCGCTGGAGACGTTCATATCCCGGAACTGATCGACCTGACACGCATAGACGAGCTTTCAGGCTATGACATCGCGAATGGCCGCGTTCGCCTTGGCGCAAATGTCGTCTACCAGCAGTTTCTGACAGACGATACGCTGCGCCGTCATCTCCCATGCATGCCCTTCTGCGCGGTCTGGTTTGCCGACGACCAGATCCGTGAACAGGCGACGCTCGCCGGAAATCTCGTCAACGCTTCGCCTGCGGCGGACGGCACGCCGCCCGTTATTGCCATGAATGGCGAGGTCGAGATCGCCCGTATGGAGGGTGCAGCAATCACGCGCAGAACAGCTCCGATTGCGGAATTTATCAAAGGACCGGGCAAGACTGATCTGCAGCCCGATGAAATCGTCACCGCCGTCATCTGCGACTCTCTCGAAGGATATGGCGGCGCGTTCGAAAAGGTCGGGCAGCGCCGGTCTCTCGTCATTTCATCCGTCTGCGCTGCTGCGTTGGTGAAGATCGACCCAGCTAAAGAGATTTTCGAGGATGTAAGGCTTGCGCTTGGCGGCATCGGACCTGTCCCGATGCGGCTGACGGATGTCGAGGAACAACTGAAAGGCCAGCCTATCACCCGCGAACTGATTGCCGAGGTGAGCGAAGCGCCGCAAGCACGGGTCGCCTCGCGGTCGCGCGTCGAATACCGCCGCAATGTCGTTCGCGGCTTCGTCGAGGCAGCACTCGAAGACGCCCTGATCGATTGCGGCGTGATGCTGCCGGGAGCGGAACTTGCGGAGATCCCTCATGCTTGACATGGAACTGGAAATCAACGGCCGGAAGATCCGCCGCCAAGCGCAGCCGCATCAGCGCCTTCTCGACTTCATTCGCGATGACCTCAACCTGACCGGCACCAAGGAAGGTTGCGGCGCTGGCGAATGCGGGACGTGCTCGGTATTTGTGGACGGCAAGCTGGTCAAGTCCTGCCTGATGCCCGCAGCGAAGGCGAACGGCAAGAAAATCGAGACCATTGAAGGCCTCGCCCCGCATGGCAGCGATCTGACGCCCGTCCAGAAAGCCTTTCACAAGACCGGCGCGAGCCAGTGCGGCTACTGCATTCCGGGTATGATCATGGCCGCCACCTCGGCCCTGCGCGAAAATCCGGATGCAGACATCGAGGAAATCAAGGAACGCCTCGGCGGCAATATCTGCCGTTGCACCGGCTATTCCAAGATCTTCGAAGCGGTAGAGATCGCGCGCGATGTGATCGCGGGCAAGATGGCGATTACCGCGCTTGAGCCGGAGGCGGAGCAGGACTCTTTCATCGGCAGCAATGTGCGCCGCCTAGATGCGCCGAGCAAGGTCTCAGGCAGACTACGCTATGCGGGCGATACGGTCATGCCCGGCATGCTGCACATGCAGGTTCTGCGCAGCCCATACGCTCATGCCGCGATCCGATCCATCGACACCAGCGAAGCCGAAGCGCTTCTGGGCGTCGCCTGTGTCATAACGGCAGCCGACGTTCCGGGTGAGGACGGTTTCGGCGTCTTCGTGCATGACCAGCCGATCATGGCGCGCGACCGCGTCCGCTATGTCGGTGAGGCCGTCGCAGCCGTCGCCGCTGATGATGTGATCACAGCCCGCAAGGCGCTTGCACTGATCAAGGTCGAGTATGAGGAACTGCCCGGCGTCTTCGATCCTGAGGAAGCGCTGAAGAAAGGCACACCGGTCCTTCACGACTATGCGCCGGACAACATCGTTAAACATATCCCGATCCGCAAGGGGAATGTCGAAAAGGGCTTTGCCGAAGCTGATCTGATTGTTCAGCAGACCTACGAAACCCAGCAGGTCGAGCACGCCTATCTGGAGCCGGAAGCCGGCATAGCCTATGTCGATC
>CAYOUP010000155.1:0-8235 GCA_964407125.1 uncultured Hyphomicrobiaceae bacterium
CATCGCCCAGGCAAGATCGTCGGCAAAATCCCGCAACTGCCAGTGCTGGATTCGCTCGTGACCGTCACTGCGTCCGTGACCGCGCAGGCTCAGCGCGTAGGCGGGGTAGCCGGCTTCGGCGAAAAACGGCAGGAAATGCGGCTCCCAGCACCATGCGCCGAGACAGACGCCGTGAATGAAGAGGATGCTGACATTTTTCTTTTGGCCCGAGGGCTGCGCGGATATCAGCTCAAGCTGCATGAACTGACCTTGTCACCATGTTTCGTGCACCCGATCGCCGGTTGTGAGAGATCGTTTTCTCAGTTTTAGCAAGTCTTTAGCGTCAAGGCGATTGAGCTAAGGTCGCATACCGGCAGCGCCGGAAACCGGCATCCGCGATGCGTCCTAAAGCCAGCCGCGCCGCTTGAAATAGACGTAAGGCAGCAGCCCGGCGATGACCATCAGCACCAGCGACAGGGGATAACCGAAGGACCAGCCGAGCTCCGGCATGAACTGGAAATTCATCCCGTAAATGCTGGCGATCAGGGTGGGCGGAAGGAAAAGCACCGACATGACCGAGAAGATCTTGATCACGTCGGTCTGCTCAATGTTGGACATGCCGAGCGTGGCGTTCAGCAGGAAGGTGATGTTGTTGGCGAGAAAGCTGGAATGATCGCTCAGCGAGAGCACGTCGCGCGACAGCGTCTTGAGCGAGCGGGCGAGCACCTTATGCGGCTTGACCTCGTTCGGGCGGCTGAGATAGGACAGCGCCCGGCCGATGCTGACAAGGCTCTCCCGCGCCCTGGAATTGAGGCCTTCCGCAGAGCCGATCTTGCGCAGCACTTCCTCATAATCGGTCTTGTTGCGTGAAAAGATCGTGCGCGAAACGTCAATCATGTCGCGCTGGACCTTTTCGAGCACGTCCGCGATCCGGTCGATAATCGCGTCGAACAGGCCGACGAGAATGACCTCGCCGGTGCCCGACAGCTCCGACTGGCGCTGGACCTGCGTAATGAAAGCGCGGAAAGGCATGGGATTGACGTAGCGGATCGTGACGAGACGGCGGCCGATCAGAACGAAGGTGATCGGTTCAGTGGCCGGGTCGCCCGCCTCGATATGGGTCATGACGGTCGCCGTCATGAACAACGCGCCGTTTTCCTGATAGAGCCGGCTGGAAATCTCGATCTCGCTCATCTCTTCCTTGGTCGGAAGTTCGATGGCAAGCGCTTCCTCGGCGAGGGCTTCTTCTTGCTTTGTCGGTGCGAAAAGGTCGATCCATGTCGCTTCCGCCGGAATTGGCTGACCATGCTGGACCGCCATCGGCGTCATTGTTCCGCTTCGTTGCGCATAAGCCGTTATCAATGCCTACCTCCTAGATCAACCGACGTTCAACTGGAATCAGTTGGACTTTGAAAAGTTGATCTACTCTTTAAAGTTAGCGCAACTGTCCGCGTTCATTCGAACGCGCGTTGCGCTAGTGAGAGGCTGCAACCCGGTTGCGGCATCATGGAATGGCCTTCACGCGGGTGGAGGCAGACGATGAAGCGTGCGGCCGCAGCTTGCAGAGCGAGCACTCTGCTTCATCAGGTGCTGTCCGTTCGGGGCCGAAAAATCAAGGGCTTTTTTGTCTCGCCGTATAGTTATGCGGTACAATACACGGCCTGCAAAGAATGCAGGCCGTGCGCTTATACTGAAAGCTGTGTCAGAGCACGTCCTTGCTGGTCTGACCGAACAGGACCTTCTTGTCTTCTTCGGTCATGGCGCCCGATTGGGGGTTGACCTCTTCCACCTTTGCGTAAGCCCTGACGGTCGCCGGGCGTTCCTTGATGGCATGGAACCAGCGTTTCAAATTCGGGAAATCATCGAGAGTCTGTCCCTGGCGCTCATAAGGAACGATCCAGGGGTAGGCCGCTATATCGGCGATCGAATAGTCACCGGCAACGAACTCATGCTTGCCGAGTTGCTTGTTCAGAACGCCGTAGAGTCTGTTGGTTTCGTTGACGTAACGCTCGATGGCGTAGGGAAGTTTTTCCGGCGCGTAGATCGCGAAATGGTGGTTTTGCCCCGCCATCGGTCCAAGGCCGCCCATCTGCCAGAACAGCCATTCCAGCGCCATGACGCGCCTGCGCGGATCGGAGGAGATCAGTTTGCCTGTCTTGTCAGCCAGATATAGCAGGATGGCGCCGGACTCGAAGACGGAAATCGGTTCGCCGCCGCCGGCCGGTTCATGATCCACAATGGCCGGTATGCGATTATTGGGAGAAATTGCAAGAAATTCTGGTTTGAACTGGTCGCCCTTACCGATATTGACTGGGAAAATTTTATAAGGAAGACCGGCTTCCTCAAGAAACATCGTAATCTTGTGCCCGTTCGGCGTCGTCCAGTAGTGAAGGTCGATCATCTATTGCCTCTCTTGTTCATGACTATGCAGAGAGCAACTTGAATGCTGGAGCCAAGGCCGCTTCGATTTCCGACCGGCTGGGACGTGTTCGCGCGCAAACACAGATTCCAACCACAATCACAAAAAGCATCTCGGAAATCTCAACGATGTTGGCTTCGGAGGAAAGGTCGCCCTTCAACTGGGCTGCCCGGAGGTTTGAGTAAAAAAACTCCTTTATCTCATCGAGATAAGCAATCGCCTCTGCCGAAAGCTCCTGCTCGCAATAAGCCGTTTCTATCGTTGTGTTGACGAAGAAACATCCCTTGCCTTCAGGATCATTGAGCGTGATTTCAACCTGTTCCTGAAGGAATGCCCGAATAGCATCGAGCGGCGGCAGACCCCGAACCTGCAGAAAGCGCGGGCGTAGAGTGGTTTCCGCATATCGCTCAAGAGCCTTTGTGAACAAAGTCTGCTTATTGCCATAGGCATTATAGAGACTTGGCCCGGCAATGCCCATTTCATCCGCCAGAGTGCGTATGGAGGACGCTTTCAAGCCATTCCGCCAAAAACAGTCGATGGCGGAATCCAGGACCTTGCTTTCGTCAAAACATTTCGGCCTGCCCATAGGCTTACCTGCATTTAGCTGCTGCGGCTAAGATAGGGGCGAAATTTGATCGGTCGATACAAAAAAATGTGAAGCCCTCAGCGTTATTTAGTTTTTTTTCGCTGGACGGGCCAATGCTTTTGATCGGAATACGGATCAAATACTCCGCAGGCATGCGAATTTACTACATTTATGGGTATAATATCAGAAATATTGGGCAGGAATGTTACAGAAATGGTACCGCTGCCCCGGATCGAACGGGGGACCTCTAGATCCACAATCTAGCGCTCTAACCTACTGAGCTACAGCGGCTTACCAGTCGCAAACTATGATGATCCTCGCTGGTTTTCAAGCAAAACGCCCGGGAGTGAGGATGGATTGCCGTTATAATGTAAAGTCCGCAGGCAGGAAAGGGCAATGGCAGCCTTTCCGCAATGAACTTGTCTGTCGGCTTAGCTGGCGAGTGCCAATAGCGTATCATCCGCGGAAAGTTCGAGAACGGCCAGCCTTGCATCGAGTTCACGCAAATCATGAGCCAACAGCACCAGCCGTTCGGTGATCTTGTCGGAAAGATGAAATGCGATTTCAGGCGCTTCTTCCATGACCTTGAATAGAGCTTCACGGCTTATGGCCAATGCGCGCACACGCTCTGTCGCTACGACGTCAATTGCGGCAATGGTGTCGGTCAACATCGCCATTTCGCCGACAAGCGAACCGGCATCATAGGTTTCGGGTTGCAAACCGGATTTTTTCGAGGGACGTGTTTCTACGGCGCCGCTAAGGATGAGATAGGCCGCCTTGAACCTGCTGCGCGCCTTGATGATTGTCTCGCCGCTTGCAAAAAACTCTTTTTCGCCTTTGGCAACCACCGCCGAGAGTTGCCCGGACGATAAGTCATGAAATAATGGTACGCCGCCAAGCAGTTCAGCGTTTTTGTCAGATACCATGACCGCGAAGCCCCATTTGCGACAGTATGCAAGCGCATCCTTACAATGGAGCTTGATCTGAGTCGGCTGTTACATTCAAGCTGTCATTGTATTTCAGCAACAGAACGTGTCGGTTGGATCACATTGATTAAGGATCGCTTCAACCCAGATTTATGAACGGTGATCTTTATCTTGGAGCGGGATGAGTAAAAGCCCGCCCCACTCGAAGGCGAGAATGGTTACGTTTGCCTCTCCCGGCCAAGAGCCGGGCCCCGCATCAATCATCCCGGTTCTCAAGGCATAAGCTTGTAGCCGCCGGTCTCGGTGATGAGCAGTTCGGCGTTCGAGGGGTCCTTTTCCATCTTCTGGCGAAGCCTGTAGATATGAGTTTCGAGCGTATGTGTCGTCACGCCCGCATTATATCCCCAGACTTCATGCAGAAGCACGTCGCGCGAAACCACTTTCTCTCCGGCACGGTACAGGAACTTCAGGATCGAAGTCTCCTTCTCGGTCAGCCGGATCTTGCTGCCATTGTCTTCCTGAAGCAATTTGGCCGCCGGTTTGAAGCTGTAGGGACCGATGGTGAAAACAGCGTCCTCACTCTGCTCGTGCTGCCGGAGCTGGGCCCTGATACGGGCGAGCAGCACGGCGAATTTGAAGGGCTTGGTAATATAGTCGTTCGCGCCCGACTCCAGGCCAAGGATCGTGTCGGCATCAGAAGACTGCGCCGTCAGCATGACGATCGGTCCCTTGAAGCCATTCTTGCGCAGAAGCTTGCAGGCCTCGCGTCCGTCCATATCGGGCAAGCCGACATCCATAATAATCAAGTCGATTGTATCTGATTTTGCCTTAGCTATTCCTTCCGCCGCCGTTGCAGCGGATTCGGTTGCAAATTCTTCGTATAATTGCAGCTGATCGACAAGTGACTCTCTGAGGTCGTCTTCATCATCGACGACAAGAATCTTTCGCGCTGTGCTCATCCAAGGCTCCCAGACAAAATCGAATCTGGCTTATGATAAACCGAGTGACGCCATATTTTACAGTGATTTTACGTTTATTCGAAAGTGGTCAATGAAATCTCGGTGATGCCAGATATTGTTATAAGGGGATTATCCCGTGCCAGACCTCAAGGCAAGGTGCAACTGGGACTTTCGTCGATTTCCTGTGCGCTAGGACGTGGAGGACGGCGGTGCAAACGGGGCGAAGGGGACGGAATAACGCCGGTCGGCAGATGGCCGATGCGGCATGTGTTTTACCGGGCCGACAGGATTATCCGCCCCCGGACCTCACTGCCTGTCAGCGCGTTGCATCCGGGGCTCGGCTGGTGCGACGCGCCTGGTGACGCTAATTACAACAGGATCGTTGAGCTGCCATACGCGGCGAGTCACGAACGTCTCTGGCGCGGGGATCATCTCTACGACGTGGTCATCGTACTCGGCCACAATGACGTTCCGCGAAGCCAGGGCAGGGGAAGCGCGATCTTCATGCATCTCGCCCGCCCGGATTATCAGCCTACGGAAGGATGTATCGCCGTGTCGCTGTCTCACATGATGCGGATCCTGGCACAGGTGCGGCAGGGAGATGCTGTGTGTGTGCTCTGATCCTTACCTTATTGAAGGGTGCTCGATGGATCGTCGTCCGTGGTCGCCATTTCCATCTGCGCCAGCGCGATAAGGACCTCGGATCGCTCCTTCAGGCTGCTCGCTTCAAGAAGCGCCTGCTTTTCTTCAGGCCCGTAAGGGCTGATGACGGACAGCGTATTGACCAGCAATTCGGCAGGCGAACGTTCGATGCTTTCCCAGTCCGCGCTCATTTGCCTCGCGGCGAGATAGGTTTTCAGCACACGAAGCAATTCGTCCCAGTCCACGGCGTCCTGGCCATAGCCATGGATCAGGTCGGTCGCAAAACGGTCATAGCTGACCTCGCACATACGATAAGGTTTGTCGGTGCTGATCTCTTCGACTATGTCGAAACGGGCGATGCCGGCCAGCGTGATCAGAACACGGGCGTCTTCGGTTTCGTTGAAACTGGTAATGCGGCCCACGCAGCCTGTCCGGCGCAAGGGAAACCGCCTATCCACCGGTGACTCCTCATCCTCGGTCTTGCCATGTGGCTGGACGATGCCGATGACACGTTCACCTGCCAGCGCATCATCGACCATTTGCAGATAGCGCGGCTCGAAAATGTTGAGCGGCAATGTCGAGCGAGGAAGAATGATGCATCCCTGCAGCGGGAATACAGGAAGATGCTGGGGAAGGTCGTTCGGTGTTCTGTACCGGTCGGTGACGCTCAAATCGCTGCTCCGCTAGATCACGATGAATGTAGACCCGATCAATCCAAAATCATGAACAGTGATCTATTTCTATAGTTTAGAGCGGGATAACAAGCGGATCCCGGCTCGTTGAACGAGACAGGCACCCCCTCAGGTCCCCTCCTTCGAGGGGACAGGTTTTTCCTCATCCCCCTCTACATCAACCCTCGTTCAATTGAAATCGATTGAACGAGGTTAAGGTGATCTATTTCAAATGGCCAGCGCAACTGTCCGCATCCATTCGGGCGCACGTTGCGCTAGGCAAAAAGCAATGCCGAAAGACGTTGTCGTCCCTGGACAGCATCCGGATGCTCCGGACCCCAGGCCTCGAAAAACTCCACGAGCTGCTTGCGGGCAGCGCCATCATTCCAGGCGCGGTCCCGTTTGATGATTTCCAGAAGCTGATCCGCTGCCCCCTGCCGATCTTGCTTTGCATTGAGTGCGAGTGCAAGGTCAAAACGGGACTGAAAATCGTTGGGGTTTTGCTCGATCGCCTGGGTGAGCGGCGAAAGATCGGCCTTCGCGCTTCCCGCCGATTTGCGCGCCAGTTCGATCGAGGCCCGCGCGCTGGCAACCGAGGCGACGTTGGCTTTTGCAGGCGGGACAAGTGCCAAGGTTTGCTCCGCGCGATCAAGATCGCCGGTCGCGATATAGCACTGCGTCAATCCGGCGATCGCATCGACATTGCCGCTATCCTGCTGAAGAATGGCTGCAAATCCGGCCGCGGCGGTATTGATGTCGCCGCCCGCAAGCGCCTCCTGTGCAGCTTCCAGCGCCGATCCCGCGAAGGCTTCCTTGCCCGCGATCCGCTCGATGAAGGCGCGAAGCTGGCTTTCAGGCAGCGCGCCCATGAAGCCATCAACAGGCTGACCGTTGCTGAAAGCAAAGACAGCGGGAATCGACTGAACGCCAAGCTGTCCGGCGACTTCGGGATGATCGTCGATGTTCATTTTGACGAGCCGCACCGAACCGCTGGCAGCTTTCACCAGTTTTTCCAGTATCGGCGTCAGCTGACGGCAGGGGCCGCACCATGGCGCCCAGAAATCCACGAGGACCGGAACCTGCTTGGAAGGCTCGATGACGTCCTCAACGAAGGTCCGTGTCGTTGTGTCCTTGACGAGGTCTTCATTGCCTTTCGCGGCATTCGCATCAGTATTGGGAGACAGATTGAGAATCATCGCTTACCTAATCGGGATGAGCGGGAAATGTTCCGGTTGCAATGTATGTAAAATGGCGTCAGAGCCGCTATTTGCCAAGAGTTTTCAAAACTTATGCGCAATTGGTGCAAGGTATTCAGTTTGTTAATGTGACGATTTTCGGAGGATGTCCACAATCTTCCAGAAATCTGACGAGATCAGTGTAGGCGATTGCCGTTGTTGCCGTGTTTTCAAGCGGGTGCAGGTTAATCAGATCGTAATCCTGCAAATTCCGGTCGAGAACGACATTGACGCGGCGACCGGTATCGTTGATCGCGCAAAATGCAGAAACCGCGCCGGGCCTTATGCCGAGCAGCTCCATGAGCAGATCCGAATTGCCGAAGCTAAGCCGCCCGGATTCCAGCGTCTTATGCAGTGTCTTGAGGTCCACCGGCGTCGTCTCAAGCGCCGTGATCAGCCAGAAACTGCCCTTTTTGCATTTCAGAAACAGGTTCTTGGTATGCGCACCTGGAATTTCGCCGCGCAGAGCCTGCGATTCCTCGACTGTAAAAAGCGGCGGGTGTTCGACGGTCTTATGCGCAATCGAAAGCTTGTCGAGATGGTCGAAGAGCTGTTGCCTTGTCCAGGGCATCAAATGCAATCCAGATAGTGTGTTTGGCGTGCAGTCAGCCATAGACGATGGCACCCCGTTTCGCAAGGTTTGGACCGGGTGATGCGCCTAATGTAAAAATGCGATTTGATGCGGCAGCCCTTACAAGACCGCTTGAAATGCGTTGCAGTTTGCGCCATAACCCTCAGATACAGCCGGTCGACGGCTTGGAGTGCGGGCGTAGCTCAGGGGTAGAGCACAACCTTGCCAAGGTTGGGGTCGTGAGTTC
>CAYOUP010000156.1:0-8222 GCA_964407125.1 uncultured Hyphomicrobiaceae bacterium
CGTGGTCTTGCCCGCTGGTTCTTCCGCCGCGCCGTCCAGAGCGGCAAGGTCAAATTCGCAACCTTCAACCAATCGCAGACACATGGATCAGACCCCCGCTATACTGGCGGCGGAACATCCAGCTTCAAAAAACCCAACAACGATAATGTCGTTGACGCGGAATTTGAGACAATCAGCCCGGAAGATCAGGCTGAAGACGTTACACCGCTCGATAGTAAGGACGATGATAATCCCAAGACGCGCAAGGACACGCCCTGGCGGCGACGTTGACACTTGAGATATCGAAAAAAGCCTAGAGCTTGCCTGTACGGTCCCGGCATGATAGCGACTGCTTAAATTCCAGTGGGTATTGATCAAACCCGCCCCGCCATTTGCACATATTTAAGGAACAGAAGGATGTCTGAAGAAACCAACGGCGCAGCAGCGCCAGAGGACCAGAAGGATAAAAGGCCGCAAATCAACGTACTTGGTCAATATATCAAGGATCTGTCGTTCGAAAATCCCGGTGCGCCAGCAAGTTTACGCCCGCAGGAAAAACAGCCCGGTCTTCAGATGAACTTCAACGTTCAGGCCAAGGCGATCAGCGAGGATGTTTACGAAGTTTTACTGGCGCTCGAAGCTAACGCCAAAATCGAGGATGAAAGCCTTTATACGCTTGAACTCGTCTATGGCGGCGCTTTCCGGCTCAAGGATCTTCCGGAACAGGCGATCCGTCCGTTCCTCTTCGTCGAATGCCCGGCGCTCCTGTTCCCCTATGCGCGCAGGCTGATCGCTGATCTCACGCGCGAAGGCGGCTTTGCACCGCTGGCACTCGATCCGATCGACTTTGCCTCGCTCTATCGCCAGCGTCTGGCGGAAGAACAGAAAAGCGCCGAGGCGCCAGCACCATCCATTCAATAATCGGGCGTCAGCCGTAAGCCTTCCATATCGCGCTTTCGCCCAGCTCATCGACGAACTCGGTGTGTGCGGTGATCTCGGCTTCTGCAAGCTGCGAAGGCAGCGGCGTAGGTCTGACGATCGACGCGGCGCCAGCTTTTGCGCCCGCGCGGCTTCCGCGTCCTGAAGCGGAAAGATCGAATGCGGCTTGCGGCCCGCCGATCAGATGCAAATACACTTCGGCAAGCAGCTCGGCGTCGAGCAAAGCACCATGTTTCGTTCGCGATGAATTGTCTATGCCGTAACGCTTGCACAGCGCATCGAGGCTGTTCGGCCCAGCCGGATGTTTCCGGCGCGCCATCGCAAGCGTGTCGAAAACCTGCTCCGGCGGAATCGAGCTTTTGCTGACCCAATTCAGCTCGGCATTGATGAATTTCATGTCGAAGCTGGCATTGTGAAAGATCATCTTGCCGCCATCGACGAAATTGAGGAAATCCTCGACCACATCAGCAAAAAGCGGCTTGTCGGACAGAAACTGCGCCGAAAGGCCGTGAACCTGAAACGCGCCGTCCGGCATGTCGCGTTCAGGGTTAATGTATTGATGCCAGACGCGGCCGGTCGGAATGTAGTTCGACAGTTCGACACAGCCGATTTCCACCAGCCGGTCGCCGCTATGCGGATCAAAGCCGGTTGTTTCCGTATCCATAACGATTTCGCGCATGATGCAAGGCCCCCGATTCAAGATCAGCTCTGTGCGCCATCAGTGTAGAGACTGCGCCAGAGGTCGAATTTCTTACCATCGCGAGTCTTCAATGATTCGAGCCATTTATCGACCTGGCGTAGCGTTTCATCCAAAGGCAATCCGGTGTCGATGATGGTGTCTGCGCGGGCCCGTTTCTCTTCATCAGATAGCTGCCGAGCATGAATGGCCTCAAATTTTTCCAAGGTCATTCCAGGACGAGACGACACACGCTCACTTTGAATATGCTTGGGCGCGCTGACAAGAAGGACGATGTCCACAAGCTGGTCGCCGTCTGTTTCAAACAGCAAGGGAATATCAAGCACGCACAGATGCGATCCCGCCGCGTGCTGCTCCCTTATGAAGTCCCACTGCGCATCGCGAACGAGCGGATGCACGATTGCCTCCAACCGCTCGAAACCGTCGGCCGATTGCGAAAGCGCTCCAGACAGCCTTGCGCGGTCAACTATCCCCTCAATGACAGTGCCGGGGAATTCGGCCTCGATGGGTGGAGCGGCCTTGCCGGAATAGAGCTCGTGGACGATAGCGTCAGAGTCGATGACGGGTACGCCCCGCGACGCAAGGTAATTGGCAATCGTTGTCTTCCCCATGCCTATTGAACCGGTGAGACCAACGATCAGCATGAACACTATCCTTCCGATTCGAGATCGGCCGCGATCAACGCACGCAGATCAGGGGTCACTTCCGGCCGCACACCGAACCATTTCTCGAAACCGGGCACGGCCTGATGAAGAAGCATTCCCAAACCGTCGGCAATATGAAAACCCGCCTCGCGGGCACGGCGCAAGAGATCCGTTTCCAGTGGAGAATACACGATATCGCAGACGACGCCGGGGATCGATAATACGGAAAGATCGATTTCGAGCGGCTCGCTACCATTCATGCCGAGATTGGTGGTATTCACAAGTAATCCACAATCCATCAACATTTCTGTACGATCTTCCCAGGCAAAAACGGAAACCTTCGCTCCGAATTCCCCGGCAAGAGTTTCGGCGCGCTCACGCGTGCGATTGGCGATGCGAACAGACTGAAATCCGCGGTCGAACAGGCTTTTGACGATACCTCGCGCAGCTCCGCCCGCCCCGAGAACAGCGGCAGGAAGGCCGATCCTGTCCCAGCCTGGCGACTGATCATCGAGACTGTGGAGAAACCCGTAAATATCCGTGTTGGACGCGCAGAGTACACCGTTCTCATACCACAAGGTATTGGCGGCCTTGACGATGTCCGCCATCTCATCGCACCTGGCCGCCACTCTGTATGCGGTTTCCTTATGCGGCAACGTCACATTACAGCCGACAAATCCATTGGCAGATAAGTTCCGCAAGAAGCTTTCAATTTGACCCGGCTCAACCGCCTCTTTCGTATAGCTGCCCTCAATGCCGTAATGTTTCAGCCAGTAGTTATGAATGAGCGGCGAACGCGAATGTTTGATCGGCCAGCCAACAACACATGCCCGTTTCATAAGCGGCTATCCTGTATTTTAAGAGCGCTTCTCAGCGCATGAGCTTCCCCGCCTCGCGGAGATAACCGAGAAGGGGCAGGAGCGGCAATCCCATTATTGTATGAAGATCGCCCCGGATCGCGGAAAACAGATGAATTCCCGGCCCTTCAACGCGATATGAACCGACCGAGCGGAGCATCGTTTCACCTTCAGCACGGCAATAGGCATCGAGAAACGCATCGGAGAAATCGCGCATAACAAGGTCCGCGCGTGTGAAATGTCGCCATTCGATCGAAGCACCCGCCGCAATGCAGATGCCGGAGAACAGGCTGTGTGTACGGTTGCGCAGGTGCATGAGCTGTTCGCGGGCCGCTTCAAGCGTTTCCGGCTTGTGCAGGATATCGCCGCCACAAGCCATAACCTGATCCGCGCCGATCACGAGTGCATCCGGATTGTCCCTGCTGACGGCAAGCGCCTTCGCTTCAGCCAGCGAAAGCGCAAGTTTTTCAGGGTAAGCTTCGTTCGCCACCTCTGCTTCGCTGGCAAGCTGCGCCTCGATCGCGCGCTCATCAATGTCGGATGGAACTTGCCGGAAATTCAGCCCCGCATTTTGCAGGATCTTGGCCCTGCTGATGCTCGCGGATGCCAGAATGAGCGGCGCCGTACGCCCACCAGTCTCAAACATCGACGACACGCTCTTCGCGAAGCTTGATAATGGCCGCCGCCGTTTCTTCGATAGAGCGCCGTGTTACATCAATCGTCGCCCAGCCATGGCGGCTGCAAAGCAGGCGGGTAAATTTCATCTCGGAGGATATTTTTTCAGTGTCGGTATAATCCTGATTGGCCGTGTCCTTAATACCGAGCAGGCGATGACGGCGGATTTCGGCAATACGCTGCGGCGAGGCGACAAGGCCGACGACGAGAGGCCTCGACAGTGTCTTCAGACTCTCCGGCGGCGTGATATCGGGTACAAGCGAGACATTTGCGGTCTTGATGCCGCGATTGGCGAGATAAAGGCTGGTCGGCGTTTTCGACGTCCGGCTCGCGCCGATAATAACGATGTCGGCCTGCTCTAGTTCATCCGTCCGGTTGCCGTCATCATGGCTCAATGTGAAATTCATCGCTTCGATACGGTCAAAATAATCCGTATCAAGAATATGTTGCCCTCCCACAATCGGCGTGGAGGGCGTGCCGAGATAGGCTTCGAACACCTTGAGCAGAGGCTCCAGCACGCCGACGCAGGGGACCTTCAGTTCCTCGCAGCGTTTCTCGAAATACAGGCCAAGCTCGCGATCGACGATCGTATAGAAGACGATTCCAGGCGCGGCTTCGATCTGCTGAACGATCCGGTCGATCTGTCTGCGGTGACGAACAAAGGGATGCGAGTGCTTGATGGCGCGAATTCCAGAGTACTGAACGGCAGCCGCCTTGGCGATCGCGGTCAGCGTTTCACCGGAGGAATCCGAGACCATATGCAGGTGAAAAAAGCGGGGTACGTCGCCTGAGCCTTGTTGATAAGTCATGTGTTATCCCGCACACTCAGAGTTATGGAAAGAAACCTACCTGAGTCCCTAACGCAAATCCAAAAATCATCCACATTGAAGTCGAACAAATTCGATCGGGGATGAATTTGACCGACAAGATCGCGCCTTAGAAGTTTGTCATTCACTTTATCACATCCCGTCTGCGTCGTTATCCTTCCGATATGCAATGAGCCAACCTCGATATTGGGCTGTGTGAATTGATATTTTTCATTCCGATCCGTCAATCGCTTCAAATCCTTGCCTTAAAATTGGAGCCATACTGGCCCAATCGTGGAGAAGCTGTCGACAAATCTGGGATTGATCTGCAATATCCGCAATTCACGCCCTTAGAGAAAAGAAAACCTAAAAAGAAGAAATCTTATTTTGAGAAGTGGAAGTGATGACAGCTCTTGCGGAAGAAAGCGTTAGCGAGACGAAGCTTGTCCGTGTTTTGAAGGGCAAGTCAGAGGTGATCCCGCCGGTCTGGCTAATGCGGCAAGCCGGACGGTATCTTCCCGAATACCGAGCCTTGCGTGCAAAGGCTGATGATTTCCTGCATCTTTGCTACACGCCTGAAATGGCGGCGGAAATCACGTTGCAACCGATCAGGCGTTTCGAATTTGATGCAGCAATTTTGTTTGCAGATATCCTGATCGTTCCGGATGCGCTGGGGCAAGGCGTCAGGTTCGATGAAGGTTTTGGCCCGCGTCTCGACGCCATGATGCCTGGCGAACTTCTGAAGCTGCTTGATCCTGACAAGACGCACGAAAAATTCAGGCTGATCTGTGAAACGGTTTCCAGAGTACGGGAAGCGCTTCCACGAGAAAAAACACTGATCGGTTTTTGCGGTGCGCCCTGGACTGTTGCAACCTACATGATCGCGGGGCACGGCACGCCTGACCAGGCGCCAGCGCGCATCGCAGCCTACCGGGATCGTGCGAATTTTGAGCACCTGATTGATTTTCTAGCCGATGTTTCAGTGTCTTATCTGGTCGGACAGATCCAGTCGGGTGCACAGGCTGTGCAAATTTTCGACAGTTGGGCCGGTGTTCTTCCCGACGAGGAATTCGAGCGCTGGGTCATTGCTCCAACCGCAAAAATGGTCAGTTCACTGAGGAAAAATTTCCCGGATACGCCGATTATCGGATTTCCCCGCGGCGCCGGGGCATTGAGCCAGCGTTTCGTCGAAAAAACCGGTGTCGATGCGATCGGATGCGACACGGCGATGCCGCTTACCCAGATGCAGAGGCTAGGAAAATCCGTAGCTGTTCAAGGCAATCTAGACCCGCTTCTCCTGGAAACCGGAGGGCCCTTGCTCGAATCGCGAATCCACGACATAAGAACTGCTCTTTCCGGCGTTCCGCATATCTTCAATCTCGGCCATGGCATTCTGAAAACGACACCGATCGAGCATGTCGAGCAGCTCGTAAAACAGGTTCGAAGCAGCATCTAGACTTTTGGGGGCAAGGTGGATCTGTATCCTTACGTCAAGGCTTTTCACATTATTTCGGTCATCGCCTGGATGGCCGGAATGCTGTATCTGCCGCGCCTCTATGTGTACCATACGCAGGCCATGCCCGGATCGGAGATGTCCGAAACATTCAAGGTCATGGAGCGCCGCCTACTGAAGGCGATCATCAATCCGGCAATGATCGCAACTTGGGGTTTCGGCCTTATTCTTGTGTTCTGGTATGGTGTTATCCACTGGAGCAGCGATTACTGGTTTCATGCAAAGCTGGTGCTGGTTATTCTGCTGTCCGGGTTTCATGGCGCTTTATCACGCTGGCGCAAAGATTTCGAAGCAGACCGGAATACACGCAGCCAGCGCTTCTACCGGATAGCAAATGAAGTTCCCACATTGATTATGATTATTGTGGTTTTGCTGGTTGTCGTGCGGCCCTTCTGATCGCATATACAGAAAATTGAAAATATATCGCTTTCGCGGTTTGTGATTGTCTGCTATAACCGAATCGAAAATCGCCAAGAGTTGGGATTTCCGTTTTTCCTTTCAGTCCGTGTGAGAAGTGCGACGCTGTTGATCAATCAATCATAAGCTCGCGTCTTTAATCGGAATCACGCTTCGAAAATACTCCCCTTCATCAACAGCGCAGCGTTCCATGCGCGCCTTGTCGATTATGACCGGCATGAAGCTGTAGAGTCACCCCAATGCAGGAAATGAAATTACAAGAACTTAAGACAAAAACGCCGACAGAGCTTCTGAGCTTTGCCGAGAGCGTCGAGGTCGAGAACGCCAGCATAATGCGTAAGCAAGAGCTGATGTTTGCCATCCTCAAGCAGCTCGCTTCCAGGGAAGTCGACATTACCGGCATCGGTGTTGTCGAGGTCTTGCAGGACGGCTTTGGCTTCCTGCGTTCGCCCGACGCGAATTATCTGCCCGGCCCGGACGATATTTATGTCAGCCCGAGCCAGATTCGCCGCTTCGGTTTGCGTACAGGCGATACGGTTGAAGGCCAGATCCGTTCGCCGAAAGACGGTGAGCGCTACTTCGCGCTGCTCAAGGTCAACAAGATCAATTTCGACGATCCGGACGCGATGCGCCACAAGGTGCATTTCGATAATTTGACACCTCTGTATCCAGATGAGTGGATGCGGACACAGATCGATGATCCTACCGTTAAGGATATAAGCGGGCGCGTGATCGAGATCGTCGCTCCTCTCGGTAAGGGGCAGCGCGGCCTGATCGTCGCTCCGCCGCGTACGGGTAAGACGGTTCTGCTTCAGAATATTGCCCATTCGATCACGACCAACCATCCGGAATGCTATCTGATCGTTTTGCTGATCGACGAACGCCCGGAAGAAGTAACCGACATGCAGCGTTCGGTGAAAGGCGAAGTGATCTCTTCGACATTCGATGAACCTGCTACGCGCCATGTTCAGGTGGCGGAAATGGTTATCGAGAAGGCCAAGCGGCTCACCGAACACAAGAAAGATGTTGTGATTCTGCTCGATTCCATCACCCGGCTCGGCCGCGCCTATAACACGGTCGTGCCGTCTTCAGGCAAGGTCCTGACCGGCGGTGTCGACGCCAATGCGCTGCAACGTCCGAAGCGCTTTTTCGGTGCCGCGCGTAACATCGAGGAAGGCGGCTCGCTGACCATCATTGCAACCGCGCTTATCGACACCGGTAGCCGCATGGACGAGGTGATCTTCGAAGAATTCAAGGGTACGGGTAACTCCGAAATCGTTCTCGACCGCAAGGTTGCCGATAAACGCGTCTTCCCGGCCATCGACATTGCCCGTTCCGGTACCCGCAAGGAAGAGCTCCTCGTTCCGGCGCCGCAGCTCAAGAAGATGTTCGTCCTGCGCCGCATCCTCAACCCGATGGGCACGATGGACGCCATCGAATTCATGCTCGATAAGCTGAGGCAGACGAAGAACAATGACGAGTTCTTTGAGTCGATGAACACTTAATAGCTGTCAGGTTTCGGTCTCGGAAACCGCTATGGACGGGATAGACTTCAAGCGAGCTGGTATTTCCGATACCGGCTCGTTGTTGCATTTGGTGTAAGAATATACCAGCAGATCATCGACTATATCGCGCTTGGCTATGGTTACTCCGTCGAACTTGCCGGACGCGATGTGTTTATCGACGAATTCTACA
>CAYOUP010000157.1:0-8213 GCA_964407125.1 uncultured Hyphomicrobiaceae bacterium
CCGCCCCGCTGGCAATGATCTGAATCAAAGCGCCGGAAGCGCCACTCCACTAGAGCTTCTATGATAGGTTGGAGAGCTTGCATGCCCGATTCATTACTCGTTGACCTGTCGCGTCTGCAATTCGCGCTGACGGCACTGTATCACTTTCTCTTCGTTCCTCTCACTCTTGGCCTGTCCATTCTCATCGCGATGATGGAAACGGTCTATGTGATGACACACCGCAAGATCTGGCGGGACATGACCAAATTCTGGGGTGTTCTGTTCGGTATCAATTTCGCGCTTGGAGTTGCCACCGGGATCACGATGGAGTTCCAGTTCGGCATGAACTGGGCCTATTACTCACATTATGTGGGCGATGTGTTCGGCGCTCCCCTCGCCATAGAAGGTCTGATGGCTTTTTTCCTGGAAGCAACGTTCATCGGCCTGTTTTTCTTCGGCTGGGACAAGCTGAGGCCGGTCACGCATCTCGTTGTGACCTGGCTGGTGGCGATGGGTACGAATTTATCCGCCCTGTGGATATTGATCGCCAATGGCTGGATGCAGAACCCTGTCGGTGCGGAGTTCAATCCTGACACGATGCGGATGGAAGTCACCGATTTCGTCGCGGTGCTGCTCAACCCTGTCGCACAGGCCAAATTCGTGCACACGGTTTCGGCCGGCTATGTCACGGGCGCTGTCTTCGTACTTGGCGTGTCGGCGTTCTACCTGTTGCGCGGCCAGAATCAGGCGCTTGCAAAACGCTCTTTCGCAATCGCGTCGGCTTTCGGTCTTGCCTCGGCGCTCTCCGTAATCGTGCTCGGCGACGAAAGCGGCTACACCCTGACCGACCATCAGAAAATGAAACTGGCTTCCATCGAGGCCATGTGGCGCACTGAAGAGCCGCCAGCATCATTCACCGCCATCGGCATCCCTGATCTGGAAACTCACGAGACGCATTACAGCATCGAAATTCCGTGGGTGATGGGCCTGATCGGCACGCGCTCCATAAGCGGGGTAATCCCCGGTATTTTCGAACTGGTGGACAGGGCGGAAGGACATATCCGCAACGGGCTTCTCGCCTATGACGCACTGGAGCGGATCAAGGCGGACCGCACAGACAGCACCGCACGCGCGGACTTCGCCAAGACGCAGGCCGATCTCGGCTATGCGCTGCTCCTGAAACGCTATGTCGAAGATCCGCGCACCGCAACCGGCGATCAGATCAGGCAGGCGGCGTGGGATACCGTTCCGGGCGTCCCATCGCTGTTCTTTACATTCCGTATCATGGTGCTTAGCGGGTTCCTGTTCGCTCTGCTGTTTGCCACTGCCGTCTGGTATACGGCGCGAGAGGCCGAATTTCCGAAATGGCTGCTTCGTGCCGCAGTCTGGGCCATACCCCTGCCCTGGATCGCCGCTGAGCTTGGCTGGTTCGTATCGGAATTTGGGCGCCAGCCCTGGGTTATCGACGGCGTGTTACCGACCTTCCTGGCGACGTCTCAGATTACGATCGTTGATGTTCTGATTACGATCGCAGGTTTTACGCTGATTTATGGCGTGCTCGCCGTCATTGAAGTCAAGCTCATGATTCACGCCATTCATCAGGGACCGGATCAGATTATCGCTGATCCCAGCTCGGCTCTGCCAGGTTTCGGCAGCGGTTCCAGAGAGCTGGATGACGGGACCAAACCAATGCCAGCGGAATGACCGGCATCGTTCTGGAGACGTGAAATGATAGATATGATCTTCAACTACGAGTCGCTCCGGCTGATCTGGTGGGTTCTGCTCGGTGTATTGCTGATCGCTTTCGCCATAACTGACGGGTTTGACCTCGGCATTGGCGCACTCCTGCCATTCGTCGCGAAAACGGATATTGAGCGGCGTGTCGTAATCAATACGATCGGCCCGGTCTGGGAAGGCAACCAGGTCTGGTTCATTCTCGGCGGCGGCGCGATCTTCGCGGCATGGCCGGCGCTCTATGCGCTCAGCTTCTCCGGCTTCTATCTGGCCATGTTTCTGGTTTTGATGGCGTTGATTCTGAGGCCGGTCGCATTCAAATACCGCTCCAAGCTTGAAAGCCCCAGATGGCGGCGTAATTGGGACTGGGCGCTGTTTATCGGCGGAGCGGTTCCGGCCCTGATATTCGGTGTCGCCGTCGGCAATGCGCTGAAGGGCGTTCCGTTTCACTTCACCAACGATCTGCGCCCTATTTATGAGGGGAGCCTGTTCGGTCTGCTTAATCCGGCGGCGCTCTTCAGCGGTCTGGTCTCTCTCGCCATGCTGGTCATGCACGGCGCGGCGTGGCTGACCTTCAAGAGCGAAGGCGCCGTCGCGGAGCGCTCTTGTCGCTATGGTGCGTTGGCTGCCCTGATCACTTCGGCGCTGTTTACGCTTGGCGGCGCTTTCGTCTATCTCGGGGCGTATTCCGGGTATCAATTTGTCACGGAAATTGCAGGCGACGGACCATCCAATCCGCTCAACAAGGAGGTGGTCGTGTCCGCCAGCGCATGGCTGAACAACTTCAGAATTACGCCGATTCTGGCCCTTGCTCCCGCTCTTGGGATCCTGTTGCCGCTTGTTGCGGCCTTCGGCTTCGCAAAGCAGTGGGAAGGAATTACGTTCCTTTCCTCAAAGCTGGCCATCGTATGCATCATTTCGACAGTCGGACTTTCGATGTTCCCATTCATTTTGCCGTCAAGCACCAACCCAAGCCATTCACTGACGGTGTTCGATGCATCGTCCAGCCAGGCGACGCTCCGTAACATGCTGATCGCAACCATCATCTTTCTGCCGATCGTGCTTGTTTATACGGCGTGGGTCTACACGGTGCTGTGGGGCAAGGTCACGGAAGAGAAGATCAAAAATTCAGGGACAGCCGCATATTAAGCGGCGGGAAAGGGAGGAAAGCCATGTGGTATTTCGCCTGGATGCTGGGATTGGGACTTGCCGCAACAGTCGGCATTCTCAATGCGCTCTGGTATGAGCTGCGCAATTTCCGCGAAGAAGAGATCGCGGAAAGCAAAAATAGCTGACCGCCGGAATTGCTGAGAGGTGCAGGGCTGTGACTGACAATCCTCACCATGACAAGACGAGTCTTGAGGAGATTGGCACCCCATCGGGCCAATATCCGGATACACTCATGCGGCTGAATGAAGCCCTGAAAACGAAGCAGCGGATCTGCGATCTCATCGAAACCATTGCTGACAGTCTGCCTGAACCGTCGAGCCTGATCTGCCTGCGTACCGCGGCCGTTCTCAGGAACGACCTCCCCCTCTATCACGCGGATCTGGGACAATGCCTTTTCCCGCAGTTGCATGTCAGGCATTCCGGCTCGAAATGGATCGTGCTTATGTTGAAGCAGATCGAGGCCGACCATCTGCAGCTTGAAATATCCATTGACGAAGTTGCCGATCTGCTGGAGCGCATCGGCACGGGCCAGGCGCGCATGCAGGAACGCAACGTCGCCGGCTATGCGCTGCGAGGTTTTTTTGAAGGTTTAAGACGGCATATTAGCTGGGAACAGAACCTGATCCTGCCCTTGGCAAGCGAGAGCCTGACAATGGATGACATGCTGATCATCGCTGAAGGGATCGAACGGAACAGATGCACGCCGCCGCGAGATCCCGATCCGCGAACACACCATTAGATCGAATGACGGACAGGACTTGTCACCGGGCGGATCGCCCGCGTCCCGAGCGTTCCGCCAGCCGTTCCATATCTACATACGATATGTGACGTGGCGACTCGGAAGCGATAATTCCCTGCTTCCGCAGGATACTGATCTGCCTGCTGACCGTTTCGTATGTCAGGCCCGTGAAATCCGCAATATCGGCGCGCGTGAACGGCATTTCGAAGGCATGTCCCTCCTTGCAGCCCGATTCTGCCCAGCGTGTTGCAAAATGATAAAGAAAGGTCGCAACACGTTCCGACGCCGTTTTCCGGCCGAGCATGGTGAGCCAATCGCGCGCTGTATCCAGCTCCTTCTGGGTTTGCTCCAGCATCTTACGCTCAAGATTCGGAAACCGGATCAGAAGCTGATCGAAGCGCGCCGCTGGAAACACGCAAAGATTGACCTCTCCAGCAGCTTGAACAGTGCACGGATAAACAGAATTCGATCCGGCGGACGCACGGGCGATAAAATCGGAGGGAAAGACAACGCCGACGATCTGTTCACGGCCATCTTCGAGGCATTGCGTCAATTTGGCGACTCCGGAGACGACATTCGCAAAGGATTTCGCCGCATCGCCCTCAAAAGCAAAAAACTCACCATCGCGCAGAGTCTTGCGCGTTCCAATTTCGCTCAAGGCACAGATTTCGTCGCCGCTCAAAGCCGCACAAATCCCCCGGCTCCTGACAGCGCAATGAGTGCAAGCTCTGGGTTCGATATTGGCATATGCGGATATCGCCATTTACATCTCCCGCTATCCGCCATTGGAAAGCTGATTTATTCTGAACCTGCAAGCCCCAATCCGCAAGGCCATGCGGCATTTTCCACCGGTACAGCCCCAAAGCCAGTTAAATATCTTAAATATTTTCTACTCTGCCCGGCGCAGTAACCGCCGCAGAAAATAGTCACTCAATTGTTTTGATAGGTATATTTTCCCTGTATACACATAATATTATTACTATATGTTCAAATGATCAGTGTTTTATGAACTACGTATTGTTAGTTCCTTTGCAAACCAATATCGCTGCGGTCTCATTCGTAAAACAGTCTGCACTCCTGAACCAAGATCGTCGGCCGTTGTTTTTTTATTGTAGGTTCATATTACTGTTAATTTACTTGGTTAGGATGCGTCACGGAATTTTGGGCACAAGGAACGCAGCTTGCCGTTATCCTTCATATTGCGGGTCGTAACGATCATGGCATTTACGGTATCCACCGCGCTGGCGGATGATCGAGCGGCCCCCTTTCAGCATGGGCAAAAGACGTCAGCCCGCGTCTATTTCGACCGGA
Source organism: uncultured Hyphomicrobiaceae bacterium (assembly GCA_964407125.1). Lineage (GTDB taxonomy): Bacteria > Pseudomonadota > Alphaproteobacteria > Rhizobiales > Rhodomicrobiaceae > JAHQVI01. The sequence continues at coordinate 4,934 of CAYOUP010000157.1, forward strand.
TATCGGACAAGCCGCCGAAGCGCGCGAATATCCCAGCCGCGCTATCTCCAGCACAGGGCCAGTTGCCCCGTTGTGAAGAGCCGAAACTCGAGGTTACCGCAATGCCAGCCGGACAATCAGAAATCGAAATTCAATCGCATTGCCGCCGTTTCGAACCTGTCAAGATGACCTACGCAGATGTAGGATTTATTCGTGTGCTGGATGAAGATGGGCAGCTCAAATTCGTTCTCGACTGTTTTGCCGGGGATCGGATCCCGGTAACAATCCAATTTTCGGACGGAACAACCATCACCCAGCCCGTCCGCGCTCAGGACCTCGACATCGTCACCAAGATCGCCGTGATCTGGTCTGCGCCCGTTAATCTCGATCTGCACGCCTTTGAATATTCCGCGTTACCTGAGTCACCGGATCATGTATGGGCCGGAGCGCCGCGCACGGAAGCTGAAGCACGGACACTGACATATGCTCCTCCAAGCCGCGGTCACGGCTTTCTAAGTATGGGCAGCAACGGACGGGAACCTGGCGCAAAGGCGGAGGTGTACACGTTCTTTCGTAATCGGGAACAAAAGCGCGGCGTTATCAATATGGCGCTCGATTATGAATCACGCGCCAGAGACCAGCGTATTCCTGACACTTGCGGAAGCGGCCTGTACTCAGAGCTTGAATATGAAGCGATCCTTTTCGATCGGAACAAGGCGCCGGAACGCATGTTCAGGAAGTTCCTTCCTCTGGATTGTTCAATAAGATTGAGCGGTATCGACCGCCTGAATCACAAGACCGTTCCCGAAATCATTATCAGGCAGTGAAACGCTGATGGGGCACATTGAGATGAAACACAAACTGGTCGCATTTGGCTGCGCTCTGGCGATTGCCGCAGGACACATACTGCCCGCTTTTTCGGAGCCGGTGGAAATGCGTCTGCGTGGCAGCGACCTAGTGATCAAGGGCGATCTCGCCTCGATCAAGGGAAATGCGGGGCTGATCACCTCGCCTGATTTCGGGGCGATCATGCTCGAAGTCGACCGTTTCGACTGTCGGGGCCCGGGCTGCGTCATTCTTGGGCAGCCTGAAACCGCAGCCGCATTGCCGCAGCAAGAGACAGGCGCGACATTCGGAATAAGAGGCTCGAATACAGTCGGCGAAGAGCTTACGCCTGCATTGATCAAAGCCTATGCAAAGAGCGAGGGCTATCTGGTTGAAGAGCGCGTCGGGGCAAGCGCCGAAGAAATCGAAATGGAGTTGCTCGATCAGAACCATAATCGTATCGCGCTCATCGACGCGCAGTCCTATGGCTCCGGTACTTCGGCCACCAACCTGTTGAGCGGCGCTGCAGAGATTGGTGCATCGTCCCGTCCAATCAAGGACACCGAACTGAAAGCGCTGAACGATGCCGGATTGACCGTGAACGAGCATGTGCTTGCTCTGGACGGTGTGCCGGTCATCATATCGCCATCCAATCCCGTGGAACAGCTAACGCTTGAGCAGATCGCAAAAATCTTTGCCGGTAAGATCACAAACTGGTCCGAGGTCGGCGGCAATCCCGCCGCGATCACGATCTATGCGCGTGACGACAAATCGGGCACCTACGATACATTTAAGGGGCTCGTGCTCGATCCGTTCAAGCTGGAACTGGCCTCGACTGCGAACCGCTACGCTTCATCTGTCGAACTTTCCGACAATGTCACGCAGGACCCGAACGGCATCGGCTTCATCGGTTTTGCCTATATTCGCAACGCCAAACCACTGACGATTGGCACGAATTGCGGCATTGTCTCCAACCCCACGGAATTCGCCGTTAAAACCGAGGAATATGCGCTCTCCCGGCGACTTTATTACTACACGACCAATCGTCTTCATTCCGAACATGCCAAGGGATTGCTCGACTTCGCGCTGTCGGATGCGGCGCAACCGGTTATTACCGAAACCGGTTTCATCAATCAGGACATCGAAACGCTTCCGTTCAATGAGCAGGGCGAAAGGCTCACTGCCGCTCTTTCCGCGCCACCCGAGGATTTCGATGCGTCGCTGATGCAGGATCTGGCCGTTACGCTGACAGGTGGAAACCGCTTGTCCGTGACGTTCAGGTTTGAAAAAAACTCCGGCAATCTCGAACGAAAGGCGCTCCAGGACGTCCAGCGCCTCGCCCGCTATCTTCAGCAGGACGGGAATAAGGGCAAGCAGGTCTTGCTGCTGGGCTTTGCGGATTCTTCGGGAACATTCGAGACAAATCGGACTATTTCTCTTGCCCGTGCCGACGCCGTGCGCGCCGCATTGAGCGGACTGGGAAGCGATTTCGACGCATCACGATTGGTGCTAAAGGCCTATAGCGAACTCATGCCCGTCGACTGCAATGACACTGAGAAGGGGCGTTCGAAAAACCGCCGTGTCGAGGTCTGGCTGAAGGGACAAATAACCTCTTCAGCCTTGGGGGGCAGCCAGTAACAAACTGGCTTACTGCGCAAATTAGCGTTTCAGGTGCGCTGAAAACGTCCAGGCAAACTTGTCGTGCGTATCGGCACGCGCAGCTGCCAGATCATGGGTCACGACGTCACCATGTTCATCCGGCCGTAACGGCGAGTTTGCGAAGCGTCTTTGAAATAGCCAACTGGTCGTCAGCAAGTGCATTGACCATGTTCTTTGCGGGGATCGCATTGACGCCCGCTTCCTTGATGGCGCTCCGCTCCAGAAACTGCGAATAACGACCGCTCCCAATAAACGGACACACTCGGTCAGAGCGCACTGAAGCTCATGCCCGTTGCATTCCAGTGATAATTCAGCGCTTTGAGCGTTAGAACGGCAGTTTCAGCAAGCGCCTGATGCGGCCCATCGACGATAAGGGCCGATGCGGTTGGATGAGATGTCGACCTGCAAGCCTTTCACCGCTGTTCTCCCTATATATTTGACTGGATGAGCAACGCGCAATTCATTAGCAGGCTTACGTTCCGCGTGCAGTTGATTGAAAGGAAACAATTAAAGCAGAACGCCAAAGGAAACATTTAATGCCGTATATCGGAAATTTTACTGACAAAAACGATCTCTATGCTTTCTAAAAGCTTGAGTTAAACTACTTAATTTGGTTAAATCAGCAAACCTAAAATCTGAGATACGAAATGCTATTTGAGCTTTGACCTTTCTCGCCACAGCAATTTCGAGTTTCCACAAATGTGCGCCGAGGGGCATCATGCCGGAATACGACAGCTATGCTGTAAACAATGAAGTGACAACGTTTCTAAATGAACACAGAGAAAAATACAGAAAACTCCTGAACGATGTAAAAGTA
>CAYOUP010000158.1:0-8195 GCA_964407125.1 uncultured Hyphomicrobiaceae bacterium
CTATTGCGATAAACGGTACCCACCAATTGGAGTGCCTTTATAAGCTCGCCGACCTTCATTTGTTCCATCAGGATGCAGCCCTAGCGTTTCTATTACTTTTTCTGCTAAACGATTAAATATTCCTCGAACAACGGCATCCTTAAGTAGGCGATTGTCCGCAATTGCCTGTCGACGAGGTATGTGATGATCACACCAAACTGGCATTTTTTGTTCAAGATTTTCGACAGTCTTTCTCTCCGCCAAATTTAACTCACCGTGAGTAAATGTCGGGATCGCAGCGAGAACCTGCAATTTAGGGCATAAAACATTCGAAAACTCTTCCAGGAATTGTGAAAAGGTGACCGCACCGCTTTCCGACATCGGGGTCAACGCTGTTGGGATCAGTACGTGTGTCGACGCACACAAGGCATTGATTGAAGCCATGGTTAGACGAGGCGGTGTGTCTACAATTACAAGATCAAAATCTCTCTTAAGCCTTTCATCTACGAGCTTGCGCGCCAGTGCAAATCGTGGGTCTGCTTCGGATCGGCCAAGCAAGAATTCAGCAAATAGCCGGTCTTCGACATTTGCCAATTCGAGAGATGTGCGGACCAGACTCAGATCGGCAAACGGCCCAACACCTTGTGCTGTGACTTGGGCATCATGAAACATGTCATAATCTGCCCCCAGAAGCACATTGATCGCACCATCTGATACCTCAAATCTGGGCAAAATATTTGTGGGAAAAGCAACGGAAAGTGACGCCTGAAAATCAAGATCGACGGCCAAGACCCTGATGCCAGCTTGCGCGAGCGCCAACGATAAATTCGCGACTACCGTTGTTTTGCCAACTCCGCCTTTAAGATTTCCGACCGAGATGACAGGAACCGCAGGCGATGGCATCACATGCGCGGGAACGGTTGTCCATATGCTCATGTCAAACCGCCCTTCTGTACTGATTCAAACCGGCCGCAAAATCGTCCAGATGCTTCAATCGAGCGAGTGCCTTGTCCAGCTCTTGTTTACTTCGCTCCAGATCACGTCTCGCCGTGCGTTCCCTCAAATAACGCCAAGCCCCAAACAAGAAGCCCCCAAGACCGAAAAAGCTGCTTGCTAAAGTTATAAGCCCCTCATATTGGGTGCCTATCTCGTTAAGAAAATCCATGATCATACGCCTTACGCAATACCGCAATTACCATTCATATGCACAAGCGAAAGACGCAGTCAAAGCCTCATGGAAAAGAAGTAAAAAACGTATTATTTCGGTCACTACACAGTTTATATCACGTTTTGCCGTCGCATAAAATTATACCTTGTTCGTCAAATACATACTTCGGCTATGAACGTACCGAACAACGCAACGTGTCTATTAACAGGGCTACCCGAGTGATTTTTTGAGTCCGGCAGCTTAATGCCCCTTGCCTGCCTGCGATAACCCCCTGCCTGCAAAACGTTCAATCAACGGATCGGCAACGTTCCTGATCTCGGACCAGACGGGGTGCCTTACAAGTCGGGTCGCCGTGAGCCATGAGGGGATCATCAGCAGCCCGATGCCAATCCCCGCCGGAATTGAGATTGCGAAGCTGAAGCCGTTTGCTGCGATGATCGCGGCGGCGGGTGCGATGCTGATCAGGGTGACAGCGACGCTTTTCGAGAGGGCTGCGAACAGCTCTCGCCATTGAAAGTCTATATGCTGCTTCATCATCCGAAGGATCAGATAGGCCTGAAACGGGATCAGAAGCAGGAAGCTGCAAGCGACCGCTTCGAGACCAAATTGCGCGGTGAACGCCAAAATGGCTGCACTTGCCGGGACGGTCAGAAGCCCGATCTGTGCACTCTTTTTCACCTGGCCTACAGCGGAAAGTACCGGAAATGTCAGCGGTAGCGGGAGCGACGCGAGAGCGGCTATCGAAAGGATTTGCATGATCGGCACGGCTTGAAGCCATTGCTTGCCAAGCAGGATCATGACGGCGGGATGAGCGAGCAGTGTCAGCAGGATCAGGGCGGGCCAGAGAAAGACCGCCAGATATGAAAGTGCATTGAGCAAGGGGCCTTTCAGATCACGTCCGGACCGCGCTTCAGCGGCGAAGCCGGGTAAGGCAACCGGCACAATACCGACCATAAGAAGTTTTGGCGGCACGGTGGAAATGAAATATGCGCGGTTGAAGATGCCGATGAGAGTCATTGGCATGAACCGCCCCAGTACCAGGAATGGCAAAGCTTCATTGAGCCTTGACAGCGTATCGCTCAGGCTGGAATAGCCGCCAAATACCAGCGCGTTCCGGATTTCATGGAAAGCAGGACGGAAGATCCAGAAATGCGGGCGATGATAGAGACATAACGCTGCCATTGTGAGCGTCATCGCAAGGCCGCCCCAAGCATAGCTCATATAGCTGAAGCCAAGCCATGCGAGCGCGATGATAGTCGAGGTGAAAGCGAGCGTTGCACCAAAATTGATGAAGGCAAGCTCGCGAAACATCATGTCGCGGAGCAGCAACGCTTTCAGCGGACTGACGATCATGCCTGCAAGCGCGGTGAGGGCAAGCACTTCGACATAGGGTGTAAGACGCTGGTCGCCGTAAAACTCTGCGATGATGGACGAGGAGGCGTAAAGAGACGCAGCCAGTATGCAAGAGAGCGCCGCGATGACGGAGAAGCCTGTCCGCGCAGCATCCCGCGTCAGGTCCCTGTGCTGGATAATATAGTTGCTGATCCCGAAATCACGGACCGTCTCGATGATTGCGAAGATCGAAACGCCGATCGCAACAAGCCCGAATTCGCCAGGCGTCATCAAGCGGGCGACGATGGCCGTCAGAGCGAATTGCGCGGCCACATTGACGTAGCGTTCGGCAAAAGTCACGGCCATTGCTTTTCTTATGTTCACCGTTTCGTCCTTTTCAGCCATTTCTGCGCAAGGCTTATTGCGCCTTGCTGCCGAAGCATCCTGCCTGGCAAGCACACCAGAGCTTCTCTGCACGATCAGTTTCCCTGCGAAAGCGCTCCATCAGATGACGCTCACTGTTTGCGTTCGCACATGCCGGCGGCAGGCAAGAATGCCGCCAAGCGCAATGAAAAAGATGATGCCGGGGTCCGCGCTGCTGCCAGCGAGCGAGACAGCGATCAGCATGGCAATGACTGCGGCACGCAGGCCTCCTGCCAAGGCAAAATATTCCAGAGTGTCGGGTGAGGGGGGCAGCCGCCCCATTCCCCGTAAAATGACGAAAAGCAGGCTGAGCATTGCAATCGCGCCCACAATGCCAAGCTGTGACAGGACCGAAATGAACCAGCTTGACGAGCGTGAGCTGCCCATTCCGATACCGACGCCGCCCGTATCAATCAATGCCTGGAGGCTTCGTTCATTCCAGTAAGCCCGCTCGATGCCGGAAGCGGAAGTTGCCTTGTCGAGAACCATTGTGTCGATCAGTTCGACAAAAGGATCGAAAATCGTCTCGTCATAAAGATAGGTCGCAAGCAATATTGTGAAGACCAGCACACCAAGAAAAATGAGAAAGAGATCCTGCGTCTGGAAACGGTTGTAAACAAGTGCGGACAGTAGCGAAAAAAGAGGAAAGAGGGACAATATTGCGAGGGTGCCATATGCGGTGCTTGAGGTGGAAAAAAGCAGCAATGTCAGTAAAATGGCGCAAAGGATAAATGCGAATATGGATTTCACCGTTCGCCAGTAAGCATACGTGAAAGCAAGGCCGGCAAGGCCGGCCTGGGCAAAAGCCGATGCTTCGGGATAGCCTCCAGAAATTCTGAAAAATCCGGATTCCACAACCTCTGTCAACAATTCATAGGCAGCGGTCCTGATAGGCAACAAGATATCGCCCGCACCAATGATCTTGCCACCCAGCTCCGTCAGGGCGAGCGCGATATTGACGATCACGAACGCGAAAAAACCCTTCCTGACATACGTCATGTTCTTCTGCTTGAGCATCAGGATGCTGAAGGCGAAGAATGTCAGTATACCGAGAATGAAGTAGGCCGTTTGCGTGATGTTTTGCGATACAGGGACAAGGGGCAGTTCGACATAAGCGCCGTCAATCACCACGAAAGCAGTCGTTTGCCCAAGAAACAGGCGGGGAAAAACGAATGCGCTGACTGCTGCATAGAACGAAAGGCAAAGTGCGATCCACGCGGTGGGAAACTGAGTGAAGATAGTGCTTATCTCGCGTGTAATATGTTTTCGAATAAGAACGACCAGGATCAGAATTGCTGCGAATAGCGTATAAATCAGCGGAGTGGAGCCGCCAAGGGCGGGCAGAGCTGCAAAAGCCGTCGATCCGAACGGCAAAGACGCAAGAAGCCCGATAATAAGCGGCGCGCCCAAGAGATAGCTGATCAGAAATATTGAGCCTGCGACGATCAGACCTTCAATCGACAATATCATTTGCAGTTTGTGCTTTTTATATATTTATTCAGTATACGGATTGTTATGTTACTAAATTTACATTCACTTCAGCTGTATACCGTCCGGGCTTCGAGAAAACTAAAATGTATGCGGATAATTGCCGGGGCCTGGCCTCACTTGGTCTCGTGCGCCTCGCGCTGGTAAATATCATGGCCCCTCAGTATGTCATCCTCGCCGAGATAGCTGCCGATCTGCACCTCGATGACTTCGAGCGGAACCTTGCCCGGATTTTCGAGCCGGTGCCACTGCGTTGCCGAGATATAGATCGACTCATTTTCGCAAACGAGCGTCTGTTCATCATCGCGCGTCACGAGCGCCGTTCCACGCACAACGACCCAATGCTCCGAGCGGTGGTGATGCATTTGCATGGATAGCTGCGCGCCGGGCTTGACATGCAGGAGCTTGACCTGGAAGCGCGCGCCGAGATTCAGCGTCTCGAAATATCCCCATGGCCGGTAATTCCGCAAATGCTGCTGATGTTCGCGGCGTCCGGCTTCCTTTAACAAGGCGACGATCTTGCCGACATCCTGCGCGCGGTGACGATTGGCGATCAGCGTGGCGTCGGGCGTTTGTACGATGACCAGATCCTCGACGCCGACAGTGGCAACAAGCGAATCCTGTGAACTATGGACAAAGGAGTTGTGCGTATCAATCAGAATGGCCTCGCCCCGGATAGCATTGCCATTTTCGTCCCGCTCGGCAAGCTCCCAGAGTGAACTCCATGAGCCGACATCGCTCCACCCCACATTCAGAGGCAGCATTGCAGCTTTCGACGTTTTCTCCATAACAGCATAGTCGACGGAGATATTCGGACATTGGCTGAACGCTTCGGCATCCAGGCGGCGGAACGTGAAATCCTTATGGGATTTCTCAAGCGAGGCTCTCGCATGTTCAACAAGGTCCGGTGCGAAATGCGTGAGTTCCTCGATAAGGGCAGCCACCGGCAGCACGAAAATACCGCTGTTCCAGTAATACCCGCCGTCGGCCAGATACTCCTTCGCCGTGGCCAGATCGGGTTTCTCGACAAAGGCATCGACATCATAGGCGTCGTTGCCATCCGCTATGACCGGATCACCCCGGCGGATATATCCATAACCAGTATGCGGCGCATCGGGCGTTATCCCGAACAGGACGAACCGGCCGCGTTCAGCTAGCGCTGTAGCGTTCTTGACGGCCTTTGCAAATCCCGCAACGTCATGAACGGCGTGATCGGAGGGCATGACGGCTATAACAGCTTCCGGGTTGTCTGCGGCTATGGAGAACGCCGCGGCAGCAATCGCCGGAGCCGTGTTTCGCGCAGCCTGCTCCAGAATGATTTCGCGTGGTGAAATGCCGGTACGGTCAACCTCGTCCTGCAACAGAAACCGATAATCATTATTGCAAAGCAAGGTCGGAGCTTCGAAGCCGTCGCCTATGGTCAGACGACGGAGCGTTGCTCCAATGAGGCTTTCGCCTGGAGAATATAGTGATGGAATAAACTGCTTCGGATACATCCCCCTCGACATCGGCCATAAACGGGTTCCGGATCCACCACACAAAATGACTGGAAAAATCGGCGCTGTCATATTGCTCTCTGTTTCTAGGTAAACTCTGGTTACAAGCAACTGTCAGCCTAGTCCCGATATGAAAGCGAGACGACACTGAATTTACAAAATTACGGATTTACAGAAATCCGGCAGTTTACTCATGCTGTTTCATCAAATTTGAACAACACGGGCACGGTCCGCAGCAGGATCCTGATATCGAAGGCGAGCGACCAGCGCCTGATATAGATTCTGTCGAGCTTCACGCGCTCCTCATAGCTTGTATTGCTGCGCCCGCTAACCTGCCACAACCCGGTCAATCCTGGACGCACACTTTTATAGGCGCTGCGATAGCGTCCATATCGCTCCAGTTCCTTGGGCAGAACAGGACGCGGACCGATACAGCTCATTTCGCCTTTTAATATATTAAACAGCTGAGGCAGCTCATCGAGGCTGGATTTCCGTAAAATTCTGCCGAGCCATGTAATGCGGGGATCATCTCTAAGCTTTTGATTTTGCGCCCATTCGAGTCGCGCGCGTGGACATGCCTCCAGATGCGCGTCGAAAACCCGCGCCGCGTCCTTGACCATGGAGCGAAACTTCAGGCACTGAAATTTCTGGCCGTTGAACCCCACCCGCTGCTGGGAAAAGAAGATCGGACGCCCCATGGTCACAAGCACGAGCGCAGCAATAAATAGGATGATGGGCATCAAAAAGAGAAGCGCGCTCATGGCAATGATCAGATCTAACGCTCTTTTAACAGCACCACCTACCGGTTCATCAAACGCGGCGGCAGGTACATCATCATTTACTGCAGATAGATAATGCGAAGCGGTAATATTTGGCCAATGTATGCCAGTATTCTGAATTTCAATGGGATGATGTTCATTGACGTAACGCTCGACGGCAAGCTCTGAAATTGGAGGCATATCCAAACACCTTTAAAAAATGAGAAGAAATATTATTTTTTTTAACTTCTTATATTTATACTTCTACTCCATTCCAGATACCGTCAGGCATCCAGATGCTTGCAATTATTTCTCCTGCCATTCCAGCCATAATGTCATGTCCTGTCTGAATCGTAAGTTCGGATCAATTTCTCAAGCCACACACCTAAACTTATGGTTGCAGGGCGCCGGATTTTACGACAAGAGTATCAATAGCTTCATGACTATAGAAATACTATTTATACTTCGTAAGTACATAAAATACTTCACACATTCGTATTGCGGCCGGTTATGACGCATCTTCGGTCAATAATCGATGCTTAAAATTCGCTTTTTCACAAAATTTTAGACTTATTCAACGGACCGTAACAAAATCGCCATACCCATACGCCAAAGCCGTGAGCCCTGTTATTTTTACTTGCAACCACAGATCACACTTCATGCGTGTATATAAATTCATTACAAATAATCAAATGGTTAACATATTATTCTTCATGCCAACATTCGTAACTGAGGTGCATATATGCAACTTATGAGTGCATACATCGAGAAGATCAAAATTTCGCTGAACATGGACACTATACTCAGCGGACATACACACCGTCATAGATGAGCCACCTGTCATTCGCACCATGAACAATCGTAGGTAGAAATCGGTGAATTCCAAACTGTTATCCGCATATCTATGGGATAGTGCGGTCAATCGGTTTGGTGCTCATAGTCACGTGTTGTAAAAGGCTGGTGTATGATTCCCGCAAGCTGGGGGTCAGTTTTCTTTCGCCAGGCAAGAACTTCGTTTAAAACACTATTTAAGGGCTATACGGAGACGCATCAGTGTCCAGCTCATTCAGCGATCAGGCGCGCGATGCGCTCGACGGTATCCGGTCAATCAGCCGCCGCGCGCTTCGCGGCATCCGCTCATCGCCGGTTTCGCGCTCGTTGAGTACAGTGCCAGTCGCACGTCAGCTCCTGCTTATTCCGCAAGATTTGCGAACCGCAGATCCGAGTTTTGCCAGTGAGCTCTATGATGGTTATTTCGGTCTGGCCGGAACCGTCGCGTTGACGGGGTCCGTTTCTCCGTTCACGGTGCAGCCTCCGAGCCTGCTCTGGCAACGTGAGCTTTACGGCATGGGCTGGCTGCATAATCTCGAAGCTGCCGGAGATCACATCGCCCAGGAGAAGGCGCGCGCGCTCCTGACGGATTGGATCGCACACAGCGGTGAGGCTCCGCCCATTGCGTGGGAGCTTGATGTCGTGGCCCGGCGGGTCACCTCGATACTGTCTCATGCCGGCCTTTTGCTGAGGGGGACACAGGCGAACTACTACAATTCC
>CAYOUP010000159.1:0-8187 GCA_964407125.1 uncultured Hyphomicrobiaceae bacterium
CCTCCGCGCTTTTCCTCTGTGTCGGCATCGTCTATGATCGGATGCATACGCGCGAAATTGCCGCCTATGGCGGGCTGGCCGACCGAATGCCGATCTACGCGGCCTGTTTCATGCTGTTCACCATGGCCAATGTCGGCCTGCCGGGCACGTCCGGCTTCGTCGGCGAATTCCTGTCGCTGCTTGGCGCGTTCACGGTCAACACACGGGTGGCGGTTTTCGCTGCGAGCGGCGTCATCTTGTCGGCGGTCTATGCGCTCTGGCTCTACCGCCGCGTGATATTCGGCAAGCTGGAAAAGCCGAGCCTCGCCAATATTCTCGATGTCTCGCCGCGCGAGATCGCGTTTCTGGCGCCCCTGGTCATTTTGACGATCTTGTTCGGCGTCTATCCGCAGCCGGTCATGACAGTGACCTCGGTTTCGGTTGACAAGCTCATCGCCGACTACAGACAGGATCTGCAAGCCGCCGAGCCGGCGAAGCCGCAGCCCGATCTTGCAGCCGTGGAGGAAAAATAATGCCGCTTCCGGCCTTTCAGGATCTGGCGCCGATCTATCCCGAGATCTTTCTCGCCGTCGCCGCAATGGCGCTGCTGATGATCGGCGTGTTCAGCCGGGGCGAGGAGAACGCTTCGGCAAGCTGGCTCGCCATCCTCATTCTGATTGCCACAGGCGCGCTGATCCTGCGGCAGGAACCCGGCACGAGCGAGCTTTTCGGAGGCGCATTTCTCGCCGATGATTTCGGGCGTTTCATGAAGCTGCTGATGCTCGCGGGCTCAGCCTTCGTAATCATCCTGTCGTTCGATTATCTTAAGTCGGCGAAAATCCTGAAATTCGAGTTTCCCGTGCTGGTTCTGCTGTCGACGCTGGGCATGCTGCTGATGGCGTCGGCAAACAGCCTGATTTCGCTCTATCTTGCACTGGAATTGCAGAGTCTTGCGCTTTACGTGCTTGCGTCCTTCCGGCGCGATGCGGTTCTGTCTTCGGAAGCCGGTCTTAAATATTTCGTGCTCGGCGCGCTGTCTTCCGGCATGCTGCTTTATGGCTGTTCGTTCATCTATGGCTATACCGGCACGGTCAGCTTCGCGGGTATCGCCTCCGTCCTTCAGTCGGCGGAGCATTCTGTCGGTCTCATCTTCGGTCTGGTTTTCCTTCTTGCGGGCATTGCATTCAAGCTCTCCGCCGTGCCCTTCCATATGTGGACGCCGGATGTCTATCAGGGCGCGCCGACGCCGGTGACGGCGTTTTTCGCGTCCGCACCGAAAGTGGCCGCCTTCGCCATGCTGATCCGCATTGTGCAGGAGGCGTTCCCTGCGATATCGGGCGACTGGAAGCAGGTCATCATCGCGATCTCGATCGCCTCCATGGTGCTTGGCGCATTCGCGGCGATCGGCCAGACCAATATCAAGCGGCTGATGGCCTATTCCTCGATCGGCCATGTCGGCTATGCGATGGTCGGGCTTGCAGCCGGAACGCCCGCCGGGATTCAGGGCGTCATGATCTATCTCGCCATCTATATCGTCATGACGCTGGGCACGTTCGCCTGCATTCTGGCCATGCGCCGCGCCGATGGCGATGTCGAGGATATTGCGGAACTGAGCGGTCTGTCGCGCAACAAGCCGATGCTTGCACTGATGCTGACGATCCTGCTGTTCTCCATGGCGGGCATCCCGCCGCTCGCCGGCTTCTTTGCCAAATTCTACGTTTTCCTCGCGGCTATCGAGGCGAAACTGTTCTGGCTCGCGGTGATCGGTGTCGTGACATCGGTCGTCAGCGCGTTCTACTATCTCGCCATCATCGCCAAGATGTATTTTCAGGAACCGGCGGCGGATTTCGAGCCGATGACCGGAAAAGTGCGCTTTGTTCTGGGTGTAACCGGCATTATTACGTTGTTTCTGTTTATTCCGATCCAGTTTCTTGTTACGGCTGCTGAAACTGCGGCAAAGTCGTTATTCTAGGCTTTCCTAATATGGACAGAATTCACGACGTGAATTTGCCGGACGGTTATCGTCTGGCATTTTACGATACGATCAGCTCAACCAATGCCGAGGCGCTGCGTCTCGCGCAAGCCGGTGAGCTGTCCGGCCTGTGGATCCAGGCAGGCAGTCAGAGTGGCGGCAAGGGCCGGACCGGCCGCAACTGGCAGTCGCCGTCCGGCAATCTCTATGCGAGCCTGCTGCTGCGCCCCGAAGTGCCGATCGCGCGGGCGCTGCAATTGTCCCTGCTTGCCGGCATCGCCGCGCATGACGCGATCATGGGACTGGCGGCGGGGGCGGGCAAGGCGCCGGATCTGCGTCTCAAATGGCCCAATGACATCCTGCTTGGCGACGCCAAGATGGGCGGCATCCTTCTGGAAAGCACCTCACAATCAGGCGATGAGATGCCCGCTATCGTGATCGGCACCGGGCTCAACCTGGCCTCCGCTCCGCAGGAGCTGGACCGTCCGGTGACATCGCTCGCGGCCAATGGCGTCAACGTCACGCCCGCCAGAGCCATGAGTTCGCTCACCTGGGCCACGGCGGAATGGCTGTCGCTCTGGGATGGCGGCCATGCATTCGACCGTATCCGCGCGGCATGGCTGGAGCGCGCGCAGCCGGTCGGCGGAACGATTTCCGTTCATATCGGCGAGGATCGGCTGTCCGGGCGTTTCCTCGGAATTGACGAAGTCGGTGCGTTGCGTATGTCGCTGGCAAGCGGCGAGGAACGGCGCATTACGGCGGGCGACGTCTCGCTCGGAGCCGGATAGCAGCTATGGGACGCCGCCGGAGTGATCAGGATGAGCTCGTTTTTCTGCCCCTCGGCGGGGTGGGCGAGATCGGCATGAATGTCTATCTCTACGGGCTCGGGCCGGAGCACAGCCGCAAATGGCTGATGGTCGATCTCGGCGTGACCTTTCCCGATTACCGCGAGCCGGGCGTCGATCTCGTCCTGCCCGATCTGCGCTTTATCGAGGAAGAGCGCACGAACCTCGCAGGCATCCTGCTGACTCATTCGCATGAGGATCATTTCGGCGCGGTCGCCGAGATGTGGCCGCGGCTTGGCGTTCCTATCTATGGCACGCGCTTCACCATGGCGATGCTCAAGGAAAAGATCAAGGAAGTGCCCTGGCGCGATGAGATGGAGCTGCATGAAATCCCGCTTGGCGGGCGGCTGAATATCGGCCCGTTCGATATCGAGCTTGTCGATATGGCGCATTCCATTCCCGACACCAGCGCCGTCTTTATCCGCACCGGGATCGGCACGGTTCTGCATTCCGCCGACTGGAAGCTAGATCCCAGCCCCGGTGCGGGACGCGCGACCGACGAAGCCAAATTGCAGCAAATCGGCGATGAAGGCGTCGATGTTCTTGTCTGCGACAGCACGAATATCCTGAGCCAGGGCCATACGGTGTCGGAAAAAGCCGTCGCCGCCTCGCTTGGCGAGATCATCCGGCGGGCGAGCGGCCGCGTGGCGATTACCAGTTTTGCCTCTAGCGTCGGGCGTCTCCTGAACATTGCCAAGGCAACGGAAGCGGCGGGACGCAGCCTTGTGCTCGTTGGCCGTTCAATGCACCGCACGGTGGAACTTGCACGCGAAACCGGCCTGTGGCCGGAACATCTGAAGGTACTCGGCGAGGACGATTTCCAGCACTTGCCGCGCGCCAATGTCGTCGCCCTGCTGACGGGCAGCCAGGGGGAGGCGCGCGCGGCCCTCGCGCGGGTCTCCGAGCAGCAGCATCCGCGCGTTTCGCTCCACCGCGGCGATCTGGTGATCTTCTCGGCGCGCGCCATACCGGGCAATGAACATGCGATTATCGGCATTCAGAACCGGCTGGCTGATATGGGCGTCGAGATCATGACGGAATGGGATGGCGGGCCGATCCATACCTCCGGCCATCCAAGGCAGCAGGAAGTGACGAAGCTCTATCAATGGCTTCGGCCCAAAACGCTCATTCCCATGCATGGCGAGCCGCGCCATCTGGAAGCGCACGTTGCCTTTGCCCGCGCACACGGTTTGAACGCGGTCAGCCCGGTCCGCAACGGCACGGTGGTTCGCCTTCTGCCCGGCGAAGCGCAGATCGTTGACGATGCGCCCGTTGGACGGATTTACCGCGATGGTATTGTGCTGGTTCCGTATGAAGATGAAGCCGTGCGCGAACGGCGCAAGTCGAGTTTTGTGGGCACTGTCGTCGTATCGGTCGTAATGACAAGGAATGGCGAGCTGGCCACGGACCCGGATATTTCGCTGATCGGCGTGCCGCAGTTTGCAGCAGGTGGCAACAGCTTCTTCGAAATCGCCCAGACCGCAGCGATCGGCGCGATTGAAAGCATACCCCGCCCGCGGCGTAAAGGCGCCGAACTGACCAGCGAGGCGGTGCGCAAATCCGTTCGCTCCGCGATCAATCTTGCATGGGGCAAGAAGCCCATAGTGCGCGTGCTGCTTTCCGTGATTAGATAATGCGATGAAAACAGAGATATCTTTACGGATCCCACAAAATTGATCGGACGGCTCAATCATGTCGCCATTGCGGTTCCTGATCTGGATGCAGCGGCAAACACCTATCGCGGCATTCTCGGCGCAAACATATCGGAGCCGGTCGATTTGCCGGAGCATGGCGTGACGACGATATTCGTCGAATTGCCGAACACGAAAATCGAGCTTATGGGCGTTCTGGGCGAGGCGTCGCCGATTTCCCGTTTTCTGGAGCGGAGTCCGTCGGGCGGGATTCATCATATCTGTTATGAGGTCGATGATATTAAAGCTGCGGCTTCCGACTTGCGGGCGAAGGGTGCGCGCATTATCGGAGATGGTGAGCCGAAAACCGGCGCACATGGCAAACCGGTGCTGTTTCTGCACCCGAAAGATTTCTGCGGAACGCTGATCGAGTTGGAAGAGGTTTGAAGGCTGGATCGGGGCCGGTTTTCGTGGGAATATCTTCCCCGAAAAAGGATCAAATCCCCGCGCAGGCGGGAATCCACGGAGTCGTTTGCTATGGATTCTCTCTTTCGAGGGGATTTCGCTCGGCTGTATCCGTTTGCAGAAGATAGCCGGTGTAATGGCTGCGGGAGTATCAAATTATGAGTTTGCCGATAGCATTCGGCGTTTACTTCATCTGCTGGTGGCTGGTGTTTTTCATTGTGCTGCCGATCGGCAATCACGTGCCGAGCGATGTGTATGACCGCGATCCAGGGCTGGCTGACAGCGCGCCGGAGAATCCGCGCCTATGGCTGAAGGCGGGCGCTGCGACGATCGGATCGGCGCTCTTGTTCGGGATCGTCTATGTCGTGATCCACTATCGCCTGATTCCGGTGGAAGCCATTTTTCCGTCGATCTGAAGGCCCCCGCGCAACATTTCCTGCATCCGGTAATGTCATTATCGCGCAAGCGGGACTCTGGATACGTCAAACACTTAGCTGGATACGCGCTTCCGCGGGTACGACATAGGCGTCGTTTCATGTGGCCAAAAGGAAAGGGCGGAATACCCTTACCACTCCAGGGCGCGTGAGTAAGTCAGTTTCAGCCGTGTCAGAAGCGGGGCGATGCGTTCGCGCGTCTTCACCGGCTTTTCCACGTACAGGATGAGCGGCGGCAGGAACAGGAGATCCGCAATCAGCGCCGCGACCAGCGTGATAGACGTCAGCCAGCCGAGATGCTGATTGACGAGAAAGCCGGAGAAGATAAACACGGAAAAGCTGAGTGTCAGCGCTACCGACGTTACGACTACGGCGACGCCGACCGAGCGCATCGTCTCATGAATGGCAAGCTGTGGCCCGAGGCCCCGAGCCCGCGCCGCCTGATATTTCATCAACAGATGAACCGTATCATCGACGACGATCCCGAATGTCAGCGCACCGACCACCGTGGCGGAGAATGAAACCTCGCCGACGAAAAAGCCCCAGATCCCCATCGCGGCAATAGCGGGCAGGATATTCGGCAGGAGGCTGATCAATCCGAGCTTCATGTTCTGAAGCGCAAGGAACATCAGCAGCGATACGCCGACAAGCGCGACGAGCATGGAGACCAGCATGGTGTGCGTGCTGTCTATGGAGAGTTGTGCGGAGAGCAGCGGCAGACCGGTTGCGGTAATGGGCATGCCGAAAATGGCTTCACCGCGCTCTTTTGCGTCTTTGGCAAAGTGCATCGTCTCGGCCGAACTGACGCCGCGCAATACGAGATTGACGCGAGAGAAACGCTCGGTGGGATCAACAAGGTTGATCAGACCTTCATCACGCATTTCGCCGTAAACAGCCTTGAGCGCCTGTTCGGCCTCCTCCGTCGCAGGCAGCCCATCCTTGCCGAACAGGGCAGGATTTTGCGCCGAGAGCTTCTGAAGCACGCTGTTCAGGCTGGTTGTTTCGGCGAATTCGGGTTGGGCGGCCAGCCAGTTCGAAAAGCGTTTGAGCTTGCCGAGATGATCCGCGCTGAACGGTCCGTCCGTCGCCGTGACCGGAACGGAGAAATCCACGAAAATCGTGCCGGATAGCTTTTCCTCGAACAGGTCGGTGGCGCGGCGTACCTCGAAACGATCGTCGAAATAATGCGAGAACGTGTCGTCGAACGTGATCTGCGCGAGACCCACGACCGACAGACCGGCACTTACGCCAAGCAGGACGATCAGCGCCTTGCTTTTGCGAACGACGATGCAGCCGAGCCTGCGCATGATGTTACCCAGGCCAAGTGTGTCATGCGCCCTCCCGGCAGGAATGACGAGCAGCAGCGCAGGCAGCAGCGTAAAGCACAGGATGAATACGAAGACGAGCCCGAGGCTGACGACATTGCCAAGCTGGCCGAAGGGCGGCGATGCGGCAAGGTTCAGGCAGAGGAATGAGAGGATCGTCGTCGCCACCGAAAGCGCGACCGGCGCGGAATTGACGGTCATCGCCTTTGTGACGGCTTCGACCCGCCCCAGCCCGTCATTGAGCGCTCTTTGCCAGGCAACGATGATATGAACCCCGGTCGCAACGGCAAGACCCAGCAAGACGGTTGAGGCGGCGCTGGATATGCCGTTCAGCGGAAAGCCCATCAATCCGACGGTGCCCATTGTAATAGGCCCCGAAATCATGACCACCGCCATCAGCGTGAACATGGCGAGCAGCGAGCGGAAGGTGACAAGCAGAATGAGCGCGAGAACACCGATCTGCATCAGCGCATAGCCGTAAACCTCTTGCTGGCTATCGACAATGAACGCCCGGTCCATCATCAAGCGCCCGGTCATCATGATTTCCAGATAGGGATAGCGCTCGCGGAAACCGGCTTCCAGTTTACGGGCCGCAGTCGTGACCTTTTCGAGATCGATATCGGACTGGCTGGAACGCGGATAAATAACGGCGACAGCGGCGACGGTCTCGTCTTCGGAGATGACGGAACGGGCCGAATAACCGGCTTTGGCGATCGCGGCTCTGAGCGGTTCGATCTGCTCGTCGCCATGGCTTGTCTGGCCGTTCGGGATCATGTCGAGAACCGACCGCGTCGATATCTCGCCTGGCAGGCGTTCCGTGCCGGACTGAAGCCAGGCTACCGCATCGAGCCGGCGCCGTTCGAGCATCGAGCCTTCATATTTGCCGCGCAGCACATAAACGATCTCGTTGGTGCGGCCGAACTGCTCCTCCATGCGCTCAAGAGCCTGCCGTTCTGGCATGGAATGGTCGAAATAGACCAGCACGTCCGGATCGAACTTGACGTATTCCATGCCCTTGCCACCGAGAACGAAGAGCAGCGCAGAGACGACAAAAACAAGGATCTTGTGCTGATCGATCCAGCCAATCAGCAGCGGGATCCGCTTTTCAATATGTGTACGCTCGAACATTGACCTTATTTACAAAACGCGCGAGCAAATCATGCAAAAGGCTCGCCTGCAAATTTCAAGATTGGTTGTCAGAGAACGCCGGGCCCATTTCCGGTATGCAATTACGCCGCAGCCAGGTTTCCTGCACGAATGACGCCTGGTCGGGTATAGGATGTCAGCCTATATCCATGCCGCAGCCTGAACGGCGCTGGAATGAATAGAGCATCGGATTGCACCATGCAAACGCAAAATAGGTGTCTTTTGCAGCGCAAAAATAACAGTGTATAAATTGCGTTTAAAACTGCGTATATGGCGGAATGCTTATGGTATTTGCGAATGGCTGCGCTGCACAAGAACATTCCTGCCGTGGAGATACTAGCCGGTTGAAATCGGATCGTCATGCCTGAACTTCCCGAAGTCGAGACGGTG
>CAYOUP010000160.1:0-8180 GCA_964407125.1 uncultured Hyphomicrobiaceae bacterium
AAGGCAGCCAATATACGAGCGAGCAGTTCCAGCGGCTGATGGCTGACCACGGCATCACCTGCTCGATGAGCCGCTCAGGCAATGTCTGGGACAATGCGGCAATGGAGAGCTTCTTCTCGTCGCTCAAGACCGAGCGGACGGCCCGTAAGGTTTACAGGACCAGAGACGACGCTAGGGCAGATGTGTTCGATTACATCGAGCGCTTCTACAATCCGAGGCGTCGGCACTCGACACTAGGGTATCTAAGTCCTGTGGAGTTCGAGGAACGAGCTATGTTAGCTTAACCTCATGTCCGAAAAACCGGCAGCAGGCCACAGACAGCTAGAGAGAGATCATTTCAAGCGGGGGTAAACATTTCGAACTTTCCACGATTCGCAGCCGGGCAGGTCGCAGAGGCGGGAATCCAGCCAGCCGGTAGCGCTGAAGCCCTTCTTTCCAGGTGATTTCGTTCTTTTTCAAGCCAAGGTGAGTTTGAGCTGTTGTTGCCGAAAGTGAGTGTCGCCGGAGAACAGACGGGGGTTCATATCAGAACCTTGAACGGTTAGGCTTCAAAATGGTCATGGTTAAGCTCGACCGTGACAAACAGCATTAGTGAGCATCAAACGCCCTCAGATAACGTTGGCGTGTTACGCAGCCTGGCAAGGTCGCGTCCGGGCGGAGCGCCGAAGGTTCGTTTATATTCGCGGTTGAACTGGGACGGGCTTTCATACCCCACCGCATAGGCAGCCTCGGCTGCGTCGAGCGATTGAGACAGAATGAGACGCCGTGCTTCCTGCAGCCGAAGCAGCTTTTGATATTGCAGCGGGCTCATCGACGTCACCCCCTTGAAATGCTCATGCAGCGTTGAGGCGCTCATCTTTGCCTCAGTGGTTAGAGCATTTATGCTAAATGGTTCGCGGAAGTGCCGCTTGATCCAACTGATCGCACGATTGATTTGCTGCACCTTGCTCCCCGCGAAGGCGATATGGCGTAATTTCGAGACTTGATCGCCGAGCAGCAGGCGGTAAAGAATTTCCCGTTCGAATAGCGGGGCAAGGATCGCGATGTCGCGCGGTGAAGCAAGTAAGCTCACAAGCCGGCATACAGCATCAAGGATTTCCGGTGTGACAAGGCTGATTGAAAAAGCGGGACCTGGTTGATCGTCATCAAGGGAAGGCAGATCGGTGTCCATGATAAGAGCACCGATCGTCGCGGGATCAAGACCGAGCCGCACGCAAAGATAAGGGGCTTCAGGGCTTGCTTCAATAATCTGCCCGATGGCCGGAACTTCAACCGTCGCAACCAGATAGTGTGTACTGTCATAATAATGAATCGACTGGCCGACCATCACACGTTTACGGCCTTGTGCAACCAGGCACAAGGAAGGCTCATACATGGAGTGCATTACATCACTGGGCTGCGATAACCGCATGAGACAAACGCGCGGGATCGGCGTCTGATACACCCCATCCTTCCCGGTGTTTTGTTCAATTCGCTGCGCAAGATGACGGGTGCCAGTGACGATTAAATCTTCATGCATATTTCTTCAGTTTCCTAGCATACATGTTTGTATAACATGGATATTATAATCATTCTATTCGCCTGATCCGAGCTACAGAAGTAATCTTTCGGAGGATTAGGCAATAATGCGCTAGTTATGTGCTACCGCCTCCTCACCCGGCTCAGGCATATTCCGAATGGAAGGCCTTGCTTCATGTAGACGTGTCGGCGAGAGATTCGGATAACAGCGCTTACCCCATCTGGGATCGAAAGAGCGGTTCGTGTGTTCACCATGTTCGTCGAGTCGCAACGCAACGCCTGTTTCACATTGAAAACTCCATCGCATGGCGACATCAAACGTTCTGTTTTGACATTCCTAAATTCCGAGCTGAGCAAAGTGCGAGGCCGTATTCTTCAAACAGTCTCGAATCTATCCGGGAAAGGATTTCGATATGTCGGTATCTCTGACAGTCAATGGCAAGACTCATAGTCTTGATCTTGATGACGACACCCCGCTCTTATGGGCAATCCGCGATGAAATCGGACTGACAGGCACCAAGTTCGGATGCGGAATTGCACAATGCGGCGCCTGCACAGTCTTCATAGACGGCAACGCAACGCGCTCCTGCGTGACTCCAATATCGGCAGTGGACGGTGCGGAAATCACCACGATCGAGGGACTTTCGGGCAAGCAGGCGGAAGCCGTGCAAGCTGCATGGAACGCTCTGGATGTGCCGCAATGCGGTTACTGCCAGTCCGGGCAAATCATGTCTGCGGTTGCACTGCTGAGTGAGGTCGAAAAGCCCACAGATGACGACATCGACCAGGCTATGAACGGCAATCTTTGCCGCTGCGCCACCTATGTCCGCATTCGCGCCGCAATCCACGACGCAGCCAAACGCATGGAGGGCTGATCATGACTGTAATCGAAACCAATACGAGCCGACGGGCTTTTCTCAAAGGCGCAGGCGCAGCAGGTCTTGGCCTTGTGATCGGCTTTCAATTCGATCCGCGCTCCATCGCAGGGCGTGCCATGGCCGCTTCGGCTTCCGATGTCTTCGCTCCGAATGCCTTCATCCGCATTACGCCGGACAGCAAGGTCACTATCCTGTGCAAGCATATCGAGTTCGGCCAGGGACCGTTCACCGGTTTTGCAACCATAATTGCGGATGAACTCGACGCAAGCCGCGATCAGATCGCTGTCGAACATGCTCCGGCAGACGCGTCCAAATACGCGAACCTCTTCTTCCAGGTTCAGGGAACGGGCGGCTCCACTGCGATGGCGAATTCGTGGGATCAGTTGCGCCAGGCCGGAGCGGAAGCAAGAGCCAGGCTTGTTCAGGCTGCAGCTGATGAATGGAGCGTTCCGGCAGGCGAGATCACTGTCGAGGGCGGTGTCCTCAAACATGCCACGGGCAAGGAAGCCAGTTTCGGCGCGCTGTGTCAGAAAGCGGCCGTGACGGAGTTGAAATCAGCGGCGACGCCAAAGACGCCTGAGCAGTGGACCTATATCGGCAAGGGCTTCCCTAGAGTCGATACAAAACCGAAAACCAATGGTTCGGCGGTTTTCACGATCGACGTGAAACTGCCGGAGATGCTGACTTGTGTCATTGCCCGCCCTCCACTGTTTGGTGCAAAGCCGAAATCCTTTGACGCAAAGGCAGCTCTGGCAATGAAAGGTGTCATGGAAGCTTTTTCTATTCCCGAGGGCGTAGCTGTGCTGGCGAAGGGCTATTGGCCTGCACGAAAGGCCGCCGATGCGCTTCAGATCGAATGGGATGAAACGGGCGCGGAAACACGCAGTTCCGCGCAGATGATAGCGCAATATAAGCAGCTGACCGCCAAGACTGGCACGATTGCCCGTAATGACGGCAACGCCGAGAACGCTCTCGAAAAAGCCGGGACTGTCATCGAAGCGACCTACACCTTCCCCTATCTTGCTCATGCGCCGCTTGAGCCTAACGATTGCGTCATTCAAAGAAAGGGCGAGGGCGTCGAGCTAATTTTCGGCTCTCAACTCCAGACCATTGACCAGATGACGGTCGCCACCATTCTTGGCCTCAAGCCCGAGCAAGTCGAAATCAAGACCATGCTTGCCGGAGGAAGTTTCGGACGCCGGGCAACGCCCAATGGAGACATGGCGGCTGAAGCTGCTCATGTTCTGAAAGCGGCCAGTCATAAGGGCCCGATCAAGATCATCTGGAGCCGCGAAGACGACATAAAGGGCGGACGCTATCGACCGCTTTTTGTTCACCACCTGCGCGGCGCCGTCGATAGTGAAGGCAATATCGCCTCGTGGGATCAGGTGATCGTCGGCCAGTCTTTCATGTTCGGCTCTCCTTTTGAGCAGGCCGTGGTCAAGGATGGCGTCGACGAGACGATGGTCGAAGGCGCCAGCAACATGGAATACGCGATCCCAAATCTTCGCGTATCGGTGCACCGCGAGGAATCGGGCGTGTCGACGCTGTGGTGGCGTTCGGTGGGGCATACCCATACGGCCTATACTGTCGAGACATTCCTCGATGAACTCGCCGCCTCGGCCGGTATCGACGAGTTGGAATTGCGGCGGAAGCTCCTGGCCAACGCACCGCGTCATCTCGGCGTGCTCAATCTGGTCGTGGAAAAATCCGGCTGGGGCTCGCCTGTCGCTGAAGGACGCGCACGCGGCATCGCGGTGCATAAGTCCTTCAATACCTATGTCGCGCAGGTTGCGGAAATCAGCCGCGGCGAGGACGGCCTGCCCAAGGTCGAGAAGGTCTGGTGCGCCGTCGATTGCGGCCAGCCCATCAATCCGGATGTGATCGTTGCGCAGATGCAGGGCGGGATCGGCTATGGCCTCTCCGGGGTTCTCTATAGTGCGATCGACATCGAAGATGGCCGCGTGGTGCAGTCGAATTTCGATACATACCGCGCCCTGCGCATTGATGAAATGCCGGAAATTGAGGTCTATATCGTGCCATCGAGCGAGAAACCGACCGGTGTCGGCGAGCCGGGCGTGCCGCCGATTGGGCCGGCTGTTGCCAATGCTTGGGCGAAACTGACGGGACAGCGTGTGAAGGAAATGCCCTTTATCCGCGGCGTCGGCAGTGCGTAGCCTGAAGGGTTGAGCCTGCTTCAATTCCGGCCGGGACCGCTAGCAATGTTCCTCCAGCGCGTCCCGG
The DNA here is from genome assembly GCA_964407125.1 of uncultured Hyphomicrobiaceae bacterium. GTDB lineage: Bacteria > Pseudomonadota > Alphaproteobacteria > Rhizobiales > Rhodomicrobiaceae > JAHQVI01. Next base: position 4,641 of record CAYOUP010000160.1, read on the forward strand.
CCGGTTACCCCTTCTGGCCAACTGCTGTGATGTCAGATCGTTTGTTTAGATCTCCGGCCGTGGATGTGTAAGCCGCGAACGATGCCTCGTATCAAGGCGGCAGGTGCAAAGACGAGCAAATTGCCGAACGCGATAAGCGCGAGCCCTATCACTGCTGCAAGACTCCATTGATAATTCTCCACAATTGTCGAGATTGTCAGGGCAATTGCCGGGTAAAGAATCGTCGAAAAGGCCGCGAGCGGTGCCCCGAGACGCTTGACCACTTCCAGATAGGTCAGGAAGCCGATGACTGTGCCGGGAATGGCGAGATAGGCTAGCGCGAGATAGAAGCCGAGCGAGTAATTCAGCGTAACCTCGTGACCGCGCATCAGCGTATAGAGCGCGAGGTAAAGCGTGCCCCACGCCATGCTCCAGGCTGTCGTTGTGGGCAGATCGAGCCCCGCTTTCATATTTCGCCGGGAAACCATATTGCCGAGCGAGAACACATAGGTTCCGGCGAGCACGAGGCCGCCGCCGACCAGCGATGAACTGGTGAAATCGAGCTGCGCCAGATCGCGCCAGAACATGCAGCCGAGCCCGGCCATGCCGCAAAAGGCGCCGATAACGAAACGCAGGCTCTGCCGCTCGCCGAAGAACACCATGCTGTTGAAGGCGTTGAAGACGGTCGCCGTCGAAAAGACCAGGGCGACCACGCCGCTGGCGATATAACCGGCGCCGCTATAGACAAGCAGATAGTTGAAGCAGAAAAGACAAAAACCCATCAGCGCCAGAAAGGGCTGGTCTCGCCATGTCACGGAGCGCAACCGTCCGCTCGCGGCCAAAATGGCGAAAAGCATGAACCCTGCCACCGCCATCCGGTAAAACAGCGCGATTTCCACCGGCGCTTCCTTCACCTGCACGGTAATGGCGATCCAGGTGAAGCTCCAGACGAGGACATTGATAAAGAAGAGGAATGCCGTCATTGCGCCGCTCCGATGCTGTCATGGCGCTGCTGATCTAACATGAACGGGCGGCAGCCTCTTCCGCCTTTATGACGTCATTGTCGAGATCTTGCGGTAAAGTGGGCGCACCGCGCTTCGTCGATTTTTACCGGGCGGTCGACGATGATAGACTTACGCTGTCAGATATCGCCGCGAAATTTGAGGATCTTCCGTGTCCGAGGCCGAACTGCCCTATGATGTTTTTCGCCAGCTCGCCAGCGAAGGCGTGGAGCTTGCCGCCTGCGCGCATTTTGGCGAGGGACTGGCGGCGGCGCGCTGGGTGCGCAATGAGACGGCCGAGACCAGCTATGTCCTGCCGAACCATCACACGCTCAGCCTTTACGCCTCTGGCGGTGAGCAGATCCGGCGCTGTCAGCGCGATGGTGTTTTGCAAAGCTTCGGCACGGGCTCGCTCTGTCTGATGCCGGAGGCCGTTACCAGCGACTGGCTGATCGCCGGTCCCGTCGAGCTGTTCCATCTCTATATTCCGCGCCCTGTCTTCGACCGCGTCGTGGTCGCGGCGCTGGACCGCGATCCGGTCCATGTCAGCCTTCCGGAGCGCACCTATTTTGCCGATATACCACTTGAGCAGATGATCCGCCTGACCTTCCTGACCAAGAATTGGGACGATCCGGCTGACAGTCTTGCTCTGTCCTATGCAGCGCATATGCTGCTCGCCCATCTGATCGGCCATTACAGTACGGTGGGCGAAGGCGGCCTCGTCGCCAAAGGCGGATTGCCGCCGCGTCTGCTTCACCGGATCGAAGCTTATGTCGAGGCTTATCTTGATACGCCGCTCCGTATCTCGGAGCTGGCGGACATTGCCGGGCTAAGCGAGTTCCATTTCGCCCGGATGTTCAAGACGGCCAAGGGTGAGCCACCACACAGTTTCGTGCAGCGGCAGCGCATGGACAGGGCGAAGCGACTGATGAGCGAAACGGATATGGAGCTATCCGAGATTGCTCTTGCGTGCGGTTTCGCCACACAAAGCCATTTCTCGGCCTGTTTCCGCAAGCGAACCGGCCTCACACCCAGCGCCTACCGTTCGGCAATTGATCTGTAGAAAGAGAATGCTGCCAGACGCTTCATCGCATCCGTGACATGGCCCGGTTTGATCCGGCGCAAAGGAGCTGTCTTGCCGTGGCAGAGCTGCGTGAAGCCTCCGCTTCGGCCGAGGCGAACATGCCCGGCCGAAGCAACGGCGATCCAGTTTTTCACATTCATGCGGGCGTCCGTGCGAAGACGCGCAGACGGTGGCCGTCGGGATCGAGCGCAACGAAGGTCACGCCGAAATCCATCTGGACCGGCACTTGAGCGATGGTAAGGCCGCGCCTTGTCCAATCGTCGTGCATGGTGTTGACTGCCGCCGCATCCGGCACAGTGAAAGCCACCTCGCCCGCGCCAGCCATTGAAGTGACCTTCGGCTCGACCGTGTCGCGCGACCATAGACCAAGCATCACGTCGTTGTGCAGTGGCAGCATGGCAAAGGTTGAAGACTGTTCAAGAACCGGTATTCCGAGCAGATCGGTATAAAATTTCGCACTTTCCAGCGGATTTTCGACATAGAGGATGAGAAAGCTGAAGTCAGGCATGCATGATCTCCATGGGCTTGTTAAGGCGTATTCGAAGCGGATCTGGAGAATTTATCGCATCATGCTGTCAATTTCTGTCAGCATTGATCGGGGGTGCCTCACTGCTCTGCAATCCCTTCGAGCGCACGCCATTCCTTGAGAAGCGCCTGACGGCGGCGTGGGAATTTTTTGCCGGTCGCGGTGAAAGCCATGATCCGATCGGTCCTGAAATGCCGATAGCTCTCGCGTAGCTCGCACCACGCGACGACGACGCGCACGCGATCGAAAAATGCCAGAGCAAACGGCCAGATTGTGCGCTTCGTCGCGTTCCCTTCCTCATCGGCATAAGCAATCTCCAGCTTGTGCTCGGTACGAATGGCGGCCCGGATGGAGGCCAAGTCGGCACCGCCTGTCACAACAGACTCGGCTGGGCCGATCAGGAGGTTCGACGCATCGAGGCTTTCTCTCAGGTCGTCCGGCAGAACGGCAGCCACCTTGGCGAGTGCGTTTCGCGCTGCATCTGCCAGCGGCCTGTCGGCACGTTTGGATACCCATCGCGAGCCAAGCACAAGCGCCTCGATCTCCTCTTCGGAGAACATAAGCGGCGGGAGCATAAAGCCCGGCCGCAGGACGTAACCGACACCGGCCTCACCCTCAATATGGGCACCCTGCATCTTCAATGTCTCGATGTCGCGATAGAGGGTGCGTAGCGAGACACCGATTTCCGAGGCGAGTATTTTTCCGCTTACCGGCCGACGATGCCGGCGCAGCACCTGGATGAGATCGAGCAAGCGTTGAGAACGGGACATGGCTCAACCGATATGGATCAACAGCAAACGAGTATATTAAACACTGTCAGATTTTGGCAGTAAAGGGTGAGCGGTTGGAGGCGGGAGGGCTCTCGATCTCCTTGACATTGGCCCACTAGAGCAGATTCCGTTCTTATTGAATCGGAAGGGGATTCCCAAATCAGTTGAATTTTGATTCAA
>CAYOUP010000161.1:0-8130 GCA_964407125.1 uncultured Hyphomicrobiaceae bacterium
ATACAGATCAGACTTTGCACGCCAAATAGTAGCGCTTCGGCAACAGGCTCGTGGATAGATTTGTATCTTGAATATCAGGTGACGGTCCGAATTGTCGCAGTCCGCCGCTGAAACCAAAGCAAGCCGGGAATTATCCCGCAATCGGATGAATCTCCAGCTCTGACCCGAGCAGCCACCCTTCACCGCTCAATCCAGCAATCGTTGCCGGGATTGAGGCCGCTCATTCATACACAATCGGTTCCGGGGATTGTTGACCTTCTCGCAGAACCGGTTTCGGTTTTTGACAAATATCATCGCGTCCGCGTGCTTTGCATTCAAAATTGGTTTCAGCAAGTATTTAGAAGGGCCTGCAATGTCACGGGAATCCAAAGGGTGGGAGCCGCGCGCAGCGCCAGATACGCTCGCGCTCGCATTGAAAATCACGAAAATCGGGATTCTCGAATATTGTCCTGCGACCGGTAAAGGATTCTGGTCTTCGGCGCTATACGATATTGTAGGAGCAGAATCCGAGGTTGACCCATCCCTCGATGCCTATCTCGATTTCATTCATCCGGATGACCGGGAAGCTATGTCCAACGCGTTTCAGAACGCATTTGCGCATGTCGGAGAACGGCTCAGCCTGGATCATCGTGTGCTCCGGAAGAACGGAGAAGTTCGGTGGGTCGGCTTTCAGGCGCAAGTCCTGCCTATCGATGCGGACACCAATCGCAATCTGCGCATGATCGCAAGCATCGTAGATATCACCGACTGGCGGATGCAACGCGACCAGTTCCGGGAGAGCGAAGCGCGCCTTCACGCCATCCTGTCGATCGCGCCGTGTGCGATCATTTCGGTCGACCGGGATCAGAGAATAACCGTCTTTAATGAAGCGGCCGAAAAACTTTTCGGATATCGCCGGAATGAAGTCATTGGTGAGCGCCTGGACATTCTTATTCCTCACCGCTTCCATGATGTGCACCGTGACCATGTTGAAGGGTTTTGGTCGGACCTGGAGATGGCCCGTAATATGTGCGATCGTCAGGAGATTGCTGCCTTGCGTAAAGATGGCAGCGAATTTCCGGCAGAGGCATCGATCTCAAAATTCGAGGCCGGCGAGGAAAGAATTTCTACCGTGGTCTTGCAGGACATCACGGAACGGAAAATTGCCGCCAAACAAGCTGCGGAACTTAACCGCGACCTTGAACGACGCGTCGCCGAGCGCACCAGAGATCTCGAAGTCGAAATGAACCGGCGGGAGGATGCTCAAAAGCAGCTCATTCAGTCGCAACGCATGGAAGCCATCGGGCAGCTGACTGGCGGCATCGCTCATGACTTCAATAATCTGCTTGCCGTCGTGACGGGCACACTTGAACTCATGGACCAGGATGTGAAAGACCCTGTGCTTCGGGAACATCTGGAACGGGCGGCCAACGCCGCCGAGATGGGCGCACGGCTTACGTCACGCCTTCTGACCTTTGCACGCCGCAACGTGCTTGAACCGGTCACGCTCAATCTGAACGATCAAGTGAATGGGGTGCTGGAACTTCTGCGCCGGACGCTTGGCGAGCAAATCACTCTTCAAACCTCCCTATCGAGCGATCTCTGGCTTATCCGGGTCGATCCAAGCGAAGCAGAGAATGCAATCTTGAATCTTGCGCTTAACGCCCGAGACGCAATGCCGGACGGCGGGCGGCTCCTGATCGAGACGCGTAACGTTACGATTGATGAAGGAGAGATCACCGAGATCAAGGGAATGAGATCAGGAGACTTCGTGCGCCTGTCCATCAGCGACACCGGGACCGGGATTGCGCCGGATATGTTGTCGAAAGTGTTCGAGCCGTTCTTCACGACCAAGGGAACCGGACGCGGCTCCGGCCTCGGGCTGAGTACTCTGTATGGTTTTGCGACACAATCAGGAGGAACGGTCGCCATCTACAGTGAACTGGAGATAGGCACCACTGTTAATCTTTATCTGCCGCGTGCTGACGGTCGAGACGAGACTGGTGGGCGTTCCCTTGGCCGCAAAACCGAAATCGCCTTCTCTCGCAATAACGAGATCATCCTCGTGGTTGAAGACAATCTCGCCGTTCGCGAAACGACCCTTCAGAGAATTGAAGGTCTGGGCTACGTTGTGACCGAAGCGGAAAATGGCCCCGAAGCAATCAAGATCATCAGCAATGAACCAGATATCGCTCTTGTCTTAACCGATATCGTCATGCCAGGCGGCATGTCCGGCTACGATCTGGGATCGTGGATACGAGAAAACCACCCTCATATCAAAGTCCTGCTGACATCCGGATTTGCTCCAGAGTCAATGGACAAAGCGAATGAGGGGCAATATCAGTTGCTTAGAAAGCCATTCAACCGGGCCGAACTGGCTGCGGCGCTCAGTCATCAACTTTACGGGCCGGATTGAGATTTGACCTTGCGGACTTCGATGCCGAACACGTAGCCAACGTTGCGAACGGTTTTGATCAGCCTCGGCCGTTCACTTTCCGGTTCGAGCTTGCGTCGGAGGCGTGCGACAAGTCCATCAATAGTCCGATCGAGCGGCGCCCACTCATGGCCTTTCATAAGATCCATTATGCTGTCGCGGGAAAGCACCCGCCCGGGCCGCAGGACCAGAATTGCCAGCAGTTCGTATTCCGCTGTCGTCAACTGGCAGAGCTCGCCGGACGGCGATCGCAATTCCCTGCGCATAACATCGAGAACCCATCCCTCGAACTCGTAGCGCTCGCCATTGTCGGTTATTGCGCTCGCAGATTCGCGTCCATTCTCATAGCGGCGCAGCACAGCCCGGATACGTGCCAGCACTTCCCGTAGATGGAATGGCTTGGTGATGTAATCATCAGCGCCAAGCTCAAGTCCGACGACACGATCGATGGCATCGCTTTTTCCGGTCACCATGATGAGCGGAACATTCCAGCGCGCGCGAATCTCACGGGCAAGCTTCAATCCGTCTTCCCCGCCCAGATTCAGATCGAGCGTAATAAGATCTGGAGCCGTGTCGGCCATTGCCGCCAATAGTTCGCGACCGTTCTGGGCTTCAGACACACGAAAACCTTCCGGCGCTAGCGCTGCTTTCAGCGTGGCCCGCACGTCTGCATCATCATCGACAATTATAATATGCGCGGGTTTGAATTCGGAAGGCATCCTTAATTCATCGCAGCTAAATCCGGGAGTCTATGTGGGATTGTGTGAGAACATATTTACACAAATCTAAGCACAATTAAAAAAATTTATACAAGGCGCGCAAAATGCTGGCACGTCTGTCCGCTTAACTCCTGGAAAAACAGACCTCAGGCAGGAGTAAGGCCAATGCAAGTCGCTTCAGCGCCGCAGTCAATTCATTCATATAAACCTTCTCCAAATCAAGTAAACGCCTCCGATACGGGAATCATCGCCAGCGACGCAATCGTCAAGACCTACGGGAAGAGACATGATGTTTTTATACAGGGCGATAAGAAACGCTCTGTCTATCAGGTCGAGTCGGGGCTGGTTTGTCTTTATGCGATCATGTCCGACGGAAAGAGGCAAATTTTCGATTTTGCATTTCCAGGGGACATTATCGGTTTAGGCGCGTCCGAAACCTACTCCTATTGCGCCCAGACGATCGGCGCCGCAAGGCTGAAATCCATGCCGTTCTCCAGCCTTTACGAACGGGCGGTCCGTGACCCCGCATTCGGGATCATTCTGTACAAGGCTGTTTCCAAGGAGCTGGATGCCACTCGTGATCTGATGATGACGCTCGGGCAGCTTGGGGCGCTGAAACGGGTGGCGACTTTTCTTCTTATCATTGCCAAGCGCAATGCGCTTGCAGGAGATAGCCCATCTGTATTGCAATTGCCGATGACACGTTCGGATATTGCTGATTTGCTGGGTCTCACGATCGAAACGGTCAGCCGTTCGCTCACAAGTCTGCGTCACCGCGAGCTCATCGCGATCATACAAAACTCCGAAATCCGGATATTGGACATTGAACGGTTGCGCAATCTGGCGGAGCTTGACCGGTATGCCATGCCGGCAAGCCAATCCGAAACGAGCGCTGTCGGTTGGCGCCATTAATCTCGAATGGGGAAACGCACGAACTTTATGTCGGACATAAGGAAGGACTCGATGATTGGACCTTCAGGCCAGTGCGTCACGCATCAAACCGGCCTGATGCGGTGTGACGATTTTTCAGGCGGGTTAAGTACCTTCACTTCGAGGGATCTGTGTGCTGACTGAAGTCGAGTTTATGGATCATTTTCTACTGATGAGGTGCAGCCATGTTTATCAAGCGCGTTTTTCTCCCCTTATGTGACGACAAGGGCATTGCGCCCCTCGTAAAGTCGGCTTTCTTCCTTGGCCGGATGTTTTCTGCTGAAGTGTCCAGCCTCCTTGTGCAGCGGCTTCCCGTCGTGATGCCGGCAGCTGCTCCTGGACTTGTCGGTGCCGAAACGCTTCGTCAGATCACGGAAAATGCTGGCGAAAAGCTCGCCGAGATGCAGAAACGGACGCAGGAAATCGTCGAGGATCACGCGCGCGGTTTTCCGGAGGTCGCGTCCGTGTTTGCCTCCGATGCCGAGCCCATAAGCCAGGCTGTCAAACATGGAGCCCGTCTTGCAGATATCGTGGTTCTTGGCCGGGGAAAAGCGTATGATTCCGGCTATTGGCGTGAAATCCGTGATGTTGCGCTATTTGAGAGCGGGCGGCCTGTCTTTCTCGTCCCGCCGGAGGGAGTCGCGGAGCAGAATTTCGACCGGGTCGTGATCGCGTGGAAGGAAAGCATCGAGGCAGCGCGAGCGATCACTGCCGCTCAACCTTTTCTGACAAAGGCGAAAGAGGTTTATCTGACAACGATCGGCCAAGAGCATAAGGTTCAGGACACCCTTTTGGATTTCGAGCAATATCTTCAGCTTCACTACGCCAATGTGCAAAGCGAAATCATTGCACCGTCATCCGATGATATTGGCAAGACTCTCCTTGGCTATTGCCAGGCAAAAGGCGGAGCCATGCTGGTCATGGGGGCTTACAGCCATTGGCGGTGGCGCGAGCAACTGTTCGGCGGTGTGACGGAATATATGCTGCAGAATGCAAACGTCCCGGTGCTCATGGCTCATTGATTTGGAGTATGCATAGCCTGTCCGGTGAGAGCGGATGGGCGTTTGCGCTGGGCTTTGCCATTGATCATGCCAGTTCCACAGCTAAACTGATCCCGTTCTATACCGGAATCAGCCTCAGATCCCTGAGTTCGACCCGCAAGGGGCGCATGTCGAGCAGCGCAAGGGAAATCTTCTGTTCAATCTCCGGCTCAAAGACCTGGCACCAGAGATGGAGACACGCTTGTTTCAAGTCTTCATTGATCCTGTCAGCATGGATCTCGGGCATCCAGAGCTTTAGCGCTTCCCGAAGACTGGCATGCCCCTCGCTTGCGGCAACTGTAAGATGTGCCGCGAACGGCCCTTTTGTGCAGGTCAGTTTCGGGTCTTGCTGGACAAAGGCCAATTCGAAACGCTCGCTGAAACAGCGTTCGATTTTTTCGCCAAGTTTTTTTGTGAGCCCCGTTAAAGCGGGATCGGCAAAGGCTTCGCTCTGCCCGAGAATGGTGATGTCATCATGCCGTCTTTGCAGTTTGACGACTGATCGGATGGCTGACAATAACGATGACCATTCGTCGAAGACCGCAATAGAATAACGTGCTGTCTTTTTGCCGTTCACATTCCGTCCCATCAAGGAAAGAGCTTTGTTAAGTCGTCGCTCCATCTCACTGATGTTGAGAATTTGAGTGACCATGATTAAATAGGAAAACGCGCCAAGCGATTTGACGCCGATCAATGTTGATTATTTAAAATTAGCACTTCACGAAGCGCATCGGCAAGTTCTGATATCTTATATGGTTTTCTTAAGAGCTTGTATGATGCATCCGGAGCTCCGGCATTGACCATCTCCTCCGAATAGCCGGAGGTTAGAAGGATGCGGATCGAGGGATCAAGGGCCTTGGCCTGCTCGCAAAGCGCCTGTCCGGAGACGCCGCCGGGCATGACGACATCACTGAAGATAATGTTCGGACGCAAACCGGCTCGGAGTAGATCAAGCGCCACCGCGCCGTTCTCCGCTTCGACCACATCAAACCCCAAACGTTGCAGACGGATCATGTTCAGTTGCCGGATGCCCTCGTCGTCTTCCACAAGGAGGACAAGCCCGCTAAGGGGCTGACCCGGTGCCGTTCCACTCTTCTGCTGAGTAGCAACCTGCTCCCTATCAGATGCGCGCGGGAGATACAGGGTAAACGTCGTGCCCTGTCCAACTTCGCTGGATACGGTGATGTGACCGCCGGATTGCTTGGCGAAACCAAAGACCATGGCCAGACCAAGCCCCGTGCCGCCGCCCTTTTCCTTCGTCGTAAAGAACGGCTCAAAAATGCGGCTTCGGATCTCTGGCGGAATCCCTGCGCCGGTATCGGTGATCGACAGCGCCACATACTGCCCCGGCTTGAGTTCGATGCTCACCGGACCATGTTCAGAGTCGATCCGCACATTCTGTGTCTCGATCATAAGATTCCCGCCATTCGGCATTACGTCGCGTGCATTGATCGCCAGATTGGTCAGGGTACTTTCAATTTGTGCCGGATCGGCAAGAACGGGCCAGAGATCCGGCGCAAGCGTGACTGCCAGCGTAATATGTTCACCGATTGACCGTCTCAGCAGCTCCGATGTCCTGATGACGAGGTGATTGATTTCCACACGTTTCGGATCGAGCTGTTGCTGACGGGAAAATGCCAGCAAACGTTGAGTGAGATTGGCGCCATTTGCGGCAGCCCGCTGGATACGGTCCAGCGCTTCCCTTGCCTTGCCATCGGAAAGTTCAGGCTCCAGCAGTTCAAGATTGCCGACAATAACCGTCAGCAGATTGTTGAAGTCATGCGCGACCCCGCCGGCCAGTTCACCGACGGTCTCCATTTTCTGCGCCTGTTGAAGCGCGCGCTCCCGGGTGAGCTGGTCCGTAATGTCACGGATCAGACCGATCCGTTTAACGATATTTCCTGATGCCGACCGGACGACATTGCCGAGCACAATGGCTGAGAAAACCGTACCGTCCTTTCGCTGGCAGTTGACGATGACCGACGTCTTGCTCTCCTGGGTCTCCCAGTCAGACCAGGCGTTTGCGACCGCCTCCCGGTCTGTGTCGGCGGGGTAAAGCATTGCCGCCGATTGACCGATAAGGTCATCAACCGTGTAACCGAATATGCGGGTGAGCGCCGAATTGACCGATTGGATCCGCTGGCTGCTGTCGGTCGTGACCATTGCGTCGGGAACGCCATCGAGCACCGCCGCCAGTTCTACGGCACGTTCATGCGCACCTGTCTCAAGTTCCGTTTCGAGCTGCACGCGCTCAAGGGCCGTCTCTTTAACCCGCTCTTCGAGATGCTTGCGTTCAGCTACATTGCGGACGATCGCCGCCATCAATCGGCCTTCCGGCATGCAGAGCTTGGAGATCGACGCTTCTGCCGGAAATTGCGCGCCATCCTTGCGGCGGCCAAAGACTTTGCCGCGCTCTGCCATCCGCTTGGTGGACACAGCGTCGAGACGAAACTGCGCCACATATTCGTTATGGGCGTGCCGTATTGCCGAAGGCAGAAGTATCGAGAGCGGCTGACCTTTGATTTCCTGAGCGGTATAGCCGAACATCTGCTCGGCGCCCTTGTTGAAGAGAACGATTTTCTGTTCCTGATCGATCGCAATGATGGCGTCTTCGGCGCTGTCGATGATCCAGGAGAGCACCTCTGCCGATAGTTCAACTTCCTGTTTGACGTCCATCGTTGCTTGCGCCTATCGGGGATGTCTGTCCATTTATGAGCATAGCTCATGTTTTTATCATCGGTAAAACAGCTTCGTGAAATAACTGGGCGCCGTCAATGCCAACGTCCCAGCCATGTCAGACTTGAAATTGTCAATTTGTATGGGTGTCTGTCGAGGCCTTGCCAGTGCCGCTTGACCTGCCTGAGCTTCGTCAGCTCACCGGCAATCTTCGCCTTCATATTCTCGCTGAAGCCTTGCAGAACACAGATCTTGCAGGCTGATTGCTGCGCGTGTCGGATCGTTGATGGCGCTGAGCCGCCCATTGCAATGGGGTGGCGCGGGCGGCAATCTGGAGAGCCGGAGATAATCT
>CAYOUP010000162.1:0-8024 GCA_964407125.1 uncultured Hyphomicrobiaceae bacterium
CGGTTGCGCTTGCCAAGTCCCGATGAGTCGAGCTCATCGGGACTTGGTATTACCCTTTTGATGAGGCGCATCGATTCCGCCTCTTTGGTGGTGCCTTGCTTTTGGAACTTTTGACTTCGCGGAATTCGACATCAACCGGCTTGGGCAGCCGATAGTCCGATCCGGCTCGCCCGGAATACGACCAAGGTCAGCTGCGCACAAGCTCACTCGACCGAAAAGCTCGGGCAACCAGAAGTAATGGCGCCATTGTCCTTGCCCCCTCAACATGCGAGTTCCCCTGCCCGAAACTCTAAAAGCAAGTGGCACATGAAATGGGGGCTGGACTGATACCAAAATGATTAAGCGAATCCGGCCATTTTCCCTTGTATTTTCTCTAAAGTGCATAAATTGTTAATATTTTGAGCACGCCTCAGCGGTATCGGATCTGGTTCCACCTATGTCCGATGAGCGACAGGATGATGATCAGACCGTAGAAGAACTGAACATAGAAGCCCGACAGTCCCGCTCCGACGACGCCGGTCTGTATGAACGCGACCGTCAAGGCGCCGATGGCGCCGCCAATGACGGTGCCGATACCGCCCCAGGTCGGCGTTCCGCCGACGAAGACGGAGGCAATCACCGGAAGCAGATAGCCGTCGCCGGACGTTGGCCACCAGGTAAAGTTGATCATGGTCGAGAAAACACCGGCCATAGCCGCGCCTATGCCCATGAACCCGAAGACCTTGACCCTCACCAGGTTGACATTGATGCCCATTTCGTTTGCGCTGTTGGGATTATCGCCGACAATGTGGACCTGGACGCCGAAACGGTGGCGGTTATAGAGCCACGCGCAAAACACGACGAAAACCAGTGCCCAGAACATCTGCAGCGGCACGCCCAAGAAATTTCCGGAAAAAATGTGGAAAGCGGCGCTGTCGGCCAGACCCGGCATGGCGATCGACTTGGATTGCGTGAGGATGAGGATCGCACCGCGCAGCATGAAGTTCATACCAAGTGTCGCGACAAGCGAGGACAGTCCGCCATAGACGACGAGTGCGCCCGTTCCAAAGCCCAGAAAGGCGCCAGCCACCAGCGCCACCGCTATCGCGAGGAAGGGATCGAACCCAGCCTGCACCACCACTGCGAAAGCGAGAGACGAAAAACCGAAAATTGCCGGAAACGAAAGGTCGATTTCGCCCGCGGTTACGACGAAAACGAGCGGGACTACCATGAACAGCGCCACCGGCAGCGTCGTCATCACGGAGACGTAAAGTCCCCAGGTCGAAAACACTCGGGTATTGGCGACAAAGAAGATGGCGAGCATCAGGAGGAATACGACCAGGGAACCGAGCGCGGCCCGGTTTGCAATCACGAACCGGTTGAAGAACCGGTCGGACGGATGCTGCACGGTTTCCTTCCGGCCATTTGTCATGGTCAATTCGGACATTACGCCATTTCTCCAGATTCGATGTGCGAGGCACGCGCAATATTTTCCATAAATTCGATGAGTTCGTGGGCCGATCCGACTTCGGATTTCGGCGTCTCCAGGGCAACGCGCCCGCGGTCGATGACAACGAACCGTTCGGCAATGTCGTAGACGTGATGGATATTGTGGCCGATGAATATGACGGAGCGTCCCGATTTGCGGACCTGACGCACGAAGTGAAACACCTTCGCCGTTTCAGTGAGCGAGAGCGCCGTCGTCGGCTCGTCCAGAACGATCAGATTGGCTTCCTTGAGAATGGCGCGCGCAATGGCAACGCCCTGGCGCTCGCCGCCGGAAAGCTGGCCGACGATGGAGTGTGGCGAGAAGACCTTGGAGGTGAAACCGATCTCGCGCATCAGCCGTTCGGCCTCCTCGACTTCCTTTCGGATGTCGAGCCATCCGAAACGGTTGGCCAATTCGCGCCCCATGAAAATGTTGCGTACGATGGATTGCTGGACGGCCAGCGCCCGGTCCTGGTAGACGGTCTCGATACCCGCGGCGCGGGACCGCGCCGGGTTCCAGTTGTTGACGCGTTTGCCGTCGATAATGATTTCACCAGAAGTCGGCTTGATCACACCTGCCAGGATCTTGATGAGCGTCGACTTTCCCGCGCCATTGTCTCCCAGAAGCCCTACGACCTCGCCGGGGTCGACGTGCAGGCTGACACCGCCCAAGGCATAGACGCTCCCGAAAGACTTCGTGATGTTCTTCAATTCGATGATGTGCTTGGACATTCTGCCATCCAGGTGTTGTGCGCCACCCGAGACGATCGGGCGGCGCGCATTCCATGTTAGCGAAGGCCTTCCGTGGCCAGCGTTGCAACTGCCTCGTAATTGTCGGGGGTCACAAAGCCTGCGCCCGTGTCGACATTGATCGGTGCGAGGCCATAGACGACCTGCTGGCAAAGGCTCAGGATCGGCATGTAGCCCTGCAGGAAGGGCTGCTGGTCGGCCGTCAGCTGAACCCAGCCATCCTTGAAGGCCTCGACGATCTGCGGGCTGGTATCGAAACCGATCTGAATGATTTCACCCGGCTTCTTGCCCGCCGCCTTCATGTAGACAGGCGCGTTTCCGAGCAACTGGCCACCGGGATAGACGATCGCCTTCGTATCGGGATTGTTGGTCAACGCCGCGGTGATCACCGGAATGGCCAGATTGGGATCGGCAGCCCACTCCGTCGGGGAGGGAATGCGGGTGACCTTAAGCCCGGCTGCTTCGAGAGCGTCAGCCGTGGCGCCCTCGCGAATGTAGCGCTCGGGCTGCTGATCGAAGGGACCGAACACGATCACGGGATCACCGGCCTTGAGGCCAAAGCGCCGCACCGTTTCCTCACCCAGCGCCTGGCCCTGCGGGCCTTGCTGTGCGCCGACATAACCGCCACCGAACTTGGACACGACACCGGGCAGCGGGACATTCTGATACATCATCTTGATACCGGCTTTCGCAGCCTGTTCGGCCAGCGGCATGATGGCAGCTTCGCCGGGGTGTCCCATCATGGCAATACCGTCCGGCTGGGAGGCGACGGCCTCACGGAGCTGCTGCACCATGGTCTCGGCCTTCCAGCCTGAGAAGACGTAATCGACCTGCGCGCCCGTATCGTGCGCCGCCTGTACCGCACCATTGTAGACGATGGAGGCGAAGGCATCGCCCTCGGCACCGCCTGCAAAGAAGCGAAGATGGACATCGCTGCACCACTTGTCACGCAGCGCCTCGGCGCTGGCGGGACCGATAGCAGCCGTGAGCGCAATGCCGGCAAGCCCCGCCATGGCCACAGCCTTGATGATAGATTTAGTACGAGTCATGACTTCCTCCCTTTGTGCTGATGCACTATTTTCGTGTCGGCCTCAGCGGACCGGCACGCCTTCTTATTCGGCTCGCTCAAGCGAAGGGTCGCCCCCTTCATAATTCGCGGCCAAATTGATGAACTCGCCGCCTCTTGCGTTTTTGAGGTGATTGAGGGCGGCGACCTGACCAGTCATTTCCAGGGCATCGCGGTAAACCGGGTCGTGCCAGCCTTCGATATCGATGGCGCCTTCATAACCGGCAAGCCGCAATTCGGAGACGATGTCTGTCCAGTTGCTGTCGCCAAAACCGGGCGTGCGCATGAACACGAACTTTTCTTTGCCGAAGATGCCATGCTCGCGGATCACGTCCCAGCGCACGGTCGCGTCCTTGCCGTGAACATGAAAGAATTTATGGCCCCATTTGCGGATTTGCGGCAGGGGATCGATAAGATAAACCAGTTGATGGCAGGGCTCCCATTCGAGCCCGATGTTCTCGTCTGGCGTCTCGTTGAAGATCAGCTCCCAGGCATCCGGATTGTGAGCGATATTCCAGTCGCCTGTCTGCCAGTTACCGTTCATGGCGCAATTTTCGAAGGCGAGCTTGACGCCCTTGTCGGCTGCGCGTTTGGCCAGCTCCGACCACACTTCTTTATAGCGCAGCAGGCTGTCGGTCAGGGGCTTGTCCCGGATTCGCCCCGTGAAACCCGCAATGCAGCTGGCGCCGAAATGATGCGCATTGTCGATGCAGTCCTTCCAGCCCTGCAGGGTCTGACGGTCCATTTCGCCATCCTCAAGAGGATTGCCGAACATGCCGATGGTTGAAATGGTGATGTCGCGATTGCCGATTGCTTCAAGACAGCGCTTGCCAAGCTCTGCAATGTCCTGGCCGTTGGTCGTCTGCCAGAAGAAAGGCTCGAAACTCTCGAAGCCCAGATCGGCGATCTCGCTGATCCGTTGAGGTGCGTTGCCCTCGGTGGCGTTGATCATGGTGCCGATACGGATGGATTTGGCTGGATTACTCACATTCTTACCTATGTTTTGACGGAAATACGCTGGCTGGTGCGTGCGCTTTCGATGGCGGCAAACACCATTGCCAGACTCTTGATGTTGTCGGTGCCGACGGTTTCCGGGGCACTGCCGGTCTCGACCGCGTCGAGAAAATCAGCGATGACGCTTGCGTGGCCGCGGGTCTCTCGCTCGCTCTTCGGCGGCAGGACCTCGACTTCGCGCAGCGGGCGGAAAAAGCCTTCGTCACCGTCGACAACATTAGCCTCGAATCCCGCTTCACCATCCCAAAGCAGCGTGCCCTTCGTCCCGATGATGCGCCAGGCGGAATCCCAGTTCGTGTTGGCGCCTTCCGCACACCATGAGCCGCGATAGGTCACGACGACATCGTCGGTGAATTCGAAAATGGCATTGGCGGCGGCGCCATGCGCATACCAGGAACCGGCCGGATTCAGTTCATGGCAATAGACAGAAAGCGGCTCCTGCCCAGATATGAAGCGGGCCGCATCAAAAGTGTGAATGGCCATATCGAGGAGCAGTACGTGCTCCATTTCCTCGCGGAAACCGCCAAAATGAGCGCCGATGAAGAAATCGCAATGCAGCGCTGTTATGCGCCCCAAGATGCCGTTTTCCACCGTGGCGCGAACCCTGCGGATATTCTCCTTGAAGCGGCGGTTCTGGGTGACCGCATGAACCCGGCCAGCCTTCCGGGCAGCAGCATTGATCTCGTGCGCCTCTGCCAGCGAAGTCGCCATGGGCTTTTCGGTCAGAACGTGGCAGCCATGGGCGAATGCGGTTTTGACGATATTCAGGCGCGCCGCCGGCACGGCAACGTCAAAGACGATTTCGGGTTGAAGGTCAGAAAGAGCAGTTTCCAGATCCGAAGAAACACTCGCATCGGACAGCTTGAATTCGGCCTTGAGTTTCTCGGCAGCGGCCAGGTTCAGGTCTACAAGGCCAACAATCTCAACCCGTCCGGCAACAGCCGGATCGTCTAGAGCCTTCAGCCAACCCGCAGCCATATTACCGCAGCCGACAAGTACCGCGCGCTTCGTCAATCTGTATCTCCTCCCAGCCCGATCATGAGGATGACCGTAAGCGTTTACGAACGTTGCCGATTCCGGCTTTTTCGCCCCATTCGAACCGCTCGCGTCCCCCATATTTAAGCAGTTACGAATATTGCCGTAAACGCTTACGATGCTATTCTTGCGCAGCAAACTATGTCAATAGCCTATCGCAAAAACTGCGGAGCAGATTATGAAAGGTATAGCCCGGCTGGCGAGAGAGCTGGGAATTTCGACAGGCACGGTATCGCGTGCGCTCAACGGAAAGCCCGATGTAAACGAGACAACGCGGCGGCGGGTTCTGGACGCCGCGCGCCGCTTGGGCTATGCGCCGAACCAGGCGGCCCGCTCGCTTGCACAAGGCACGACACGATCCGTGGGCTTCATGATCGAGCTCGATCAGGAAACCGCGGCCAGCAGTGATTACTTTTTCATGGGTGTGTTCGATGGCGTGCAAAGCGTTCTCGCCGAACACGGGCTCGACCTGCTGGTGCTGCCATGCCCGAGCAACCAGGACAGATACACCTATCTCGAACGCTTCGTGGCCCGTGGCGTCGTCGATGGCATGATCCTGGCGGCAACGCAGCGCGTCGATCGCAGAATTGAACTCTTGCAGTCGGCGAATATTCCGTTTGTCACGCTCGGCAGAAGCTCGACAGGGCATGATTATTCCTGGATCGACCTTGATTTCGAGGGCGCCGTGGCAACGGCTCTTGATCGCCTGGTCGGTCGCGGACACAGGCGAATTGCGGTGACGGTTCCTCATGGCGGCATCAATTTCGGCACGATCTTCAAGGAGGCCTACCGGCGGAACCTGGCGCGTCACGGTATCAAATTTGATAAGGAGCTTGTCTTCGTTACGCGGCGAAACGAAGCCGCCGGATATGCTATCGTGGACGAAATGCTCGGCCTCGCTGACCCGCCTACCGCCGTGCTTCTCATTTATGAGGTGACGGCAATCGGGCTCTACCGCCGTCTGATGGAGCGTGGCCTCCAACCCGGAAAGGATCTGGCTGTCGTCGGTTTCCGGGACGAGCCTACCATTCGGTTTCTGATGCCCTCAGTCACGTGCTTCCATGTTTCCCTGTACGATGTGGGAATATCGATCGCACGCGCATTGCTGGCGCAGATCCCCGCTTTTTCCAGTCAATATCCCGATGGGATTGTTCAAGCCCGCGTGCCGCTTTCTCTCAGACCGGGCGAGAGTGATCTCCACGCGCCATCAGAGGCGGCGCATCTTGGTGGAGAGAGAAGTTAGCGTTCGGGAATTGGCGCTCGATGTATAGGGCGTATGGATCGCAAAAGTCGTTTCCCCTTTGCCTCCGTCGGTCCGTCAAGCTTCCCGCGGTTCGGAAGAGAGTCAAGTCTGGGCCAAATTGACCCGCTCGTACCTTCCTTCAGAGTGCAGACAAATCCGAACGGGAAATCTGGGGCCTGTCATCAACTTTAATGAGCCGAACTGGACCTCAGCGGCGGTCTGGAACCTGCCGATCTGAGGCGTCTCAGTTGTCACCGGGTATTTTCCACCGAAAAAACGAGATTGATTGATATACGTGCCCTAATTTGGCGGTAATACCAAGTCTCGATGAGCTCGACTCATCGGGACTTGGCAAGCGTGACCGCGCGCCCGAGCCGGTGCGAGGGAAAGCCCGAAGTGAGCGCTTGACGCTCACGATAAACGTTCGCTGGGCGCTTGAACGCAATAGGTTCTCATCAATGAGAACCGGTATAAGGTGGACGTGGAACACTTGGGAGGTGAACCGATGACTTTTGCAGTCATGCGCATGTCAAGCTTGGCTATGCGCCTGTTGGTCGCGGCTTTTGGTGGGCTTATGCTCCTCGGAATGCCGCCTGTCATGGCGCAAACGAGTTACACCCCTATTCCAACGCAGTATATTGCAGCTTTGGGAGATCCCGGGTCCAAGTCTGGAGCCGGAGCCGAAGCGTGGGGACTCTGGACTGTGGATCCGGGCCCTCGCGGCGTAAGACTGCGCAACTACGCAGCATTGAAGGCGGCAGGCGGTTTGGCGCCGGCGAAGTGGAGGTTCGACGCTTCGGACTGGTGGCTTGAAGAAAACGGATCGATCATGGAACAGCCGAGTTTCCCGATCCCCGCCGGGAAATACGTTGTTACTGGCGATCGCGATGTGACAGCGGTGCTGACGATCCATCCCAGAGATGCAGACGGGGCCACGCGTTGGGAACTCGACAAGGGCGCCACGCTCTATGACGTGACGCATTTGAAATGCCGCTCCGCGCGATATACGCCAGCAGCGGGCGAGAATTCCTGTTCGCCTGACAAGGCGTCGCAAAATGCTTTTCCTGTCAGACCCGGAGCGGCGATGCCTGCCGTCGAGGGCTGCAACAAGCAGGACTATGAGGTCCTCATCGTGATTGGCATGGTCAATGACAGTTGACCACCGAGCGGTCGGAAAAGCCAATAATCAGCCGCCAACCAATTGCTCTATCGGGTACTAGTGGTTCGACCGAAACATTTGCATCCCCGTGCGGCAACCACATTTGCAAATGTTTCGGTCACAAGAACCACTAGCTAAACATATGTTTCTAGTGGAGCTTTTTGAATTTGACATTTGAAGATGAACTTAGCCGCAAACGGGACTCAAATGTCAAATTCGCTCCACTAGCGGAGCGCGCGTCATAGAGGTAAAATTATAAAGCGGTTAATTCTGCTACGGTGTTTCGCAAC
>CAYOUP010000163.1:0-7993 GCA_964407125.1 uncultured Hyphomicrobiaceae bacterium
TGGCGAGGATGCGGCGCGACATGATTGGGTGCTGGATCTCGATGCCGATGAAGTCGTTACGCCGGAACTGGCTGATGAAATTCGCAAGCTATTTGCTGACGGTCCTCTCTTTGATATGTACATAGTTACTCTTATTACGGTCCCGCCTTTCGGTAAGCCCTGGTGGAATTTCAAACGTGTCCAACGCATAAAGCTTTATAGAAAGAGCGTTATCCGCATACCGGATCATTTAGCTTGGGATCAGTTCGAGCCGCCAAAAGACGCAAGGATCGGAAAACTTCAGCATCCCGTAATGCATCATTCCTTCACAGGTTTGGAGCATATGATGACTAAGCTCAACCGGGTGAGTGGGGTGCGCGCAAGAGAAACCAGGTTGAAACCTTTTTGGTATGTAGTCTTGAGAATTGTGTTCGGTTTTCCTGTCTATTTTCTAAAGAATTATTTGATAAGCGGAATGATCCGGGGCGGTGTTTACGGCTTCGCCTGCGCTATGACGGGCGCTTTCGGTCGCTGGTTGTGTGATGTAAAGATGTATGAACGGCACAAGCGGGTAGGAAGCCGGGATTGAAGTGCTGGCTGTGGCGAATTTGGATGTTTAGAGGAAAGCTGGCGTTATTTGGTAGCACTCGCCATCAACTGCTGCTAACACACTGATATTACATACATAATTGCGGGGAACCGATCGGTTCGGCTATACTTTAATCCTTGTCTACCGTCAACGGATGAGGAGCCGAATGATTGATCCGGATTTTCGTGAACAGCTTGAAGGCTACAGCCTGACAACCGCCGAAATTCTCTATCGCATGCCTGATCACATGCATTTGCTGCAATCTTTTATCTGGCAGGATTTCGACATGGCCCCGCGTTTTCCCCGGTTGGAAAGCTTTCTGGCGTTCTGGGAAAGCAACCTTGATGGTCCGCTTTACAGGGTCACTGTGTCGCATAAAAAGCTTGTGTCACCTGCAGAATTCGAGTTTGCAGACGGGCAATTCATGATCAATTAAGGCTCAGCGAGTCACAGGGCTCAACGAAAGTCCGTCCTGGCGCTTGATCCTCCGGCCCATGCCTTGTATGCAGCAGAGGCTCAATAGATCACGATGATTTTGGACCCGATCAATCCAAAGTCATGGACAGTGATTGATTCCAATAGTTTAGAGCGGGATGAGGGCAGGGCACGGAATATTATTTGATGCTGAAGCAGACCAAGCGTGTTACCCGGCCGATAAGCCGCGCATTTCAGACCAGCTATCGCGGCATGCGTCAGGTCATACGGGATCGCACGCCTTCATGGATCGGCCACCGTGCCGACTCCGCATTTGACTATTTCGACGTGTTTTTCGTCGATCATGGTATTTTCCGCACCATCTATCCGAACCGGCACCGTCTGTCGGCCGAGGCCTGGCGGTCAAGCCAGCCAGCGCCGCGCGACATACGTAAGCTTGCCAAGCGCGGCATCAAGACAATCGTCAATCTGCGCGGGGAGCGGGATTGCGGCAGCTTCCGGCTCCAGCAGGCGGCATGTGATCGCTACGGCATCAAGCTGGTCAATTTCCCGGTCAAATCGCGTCAGGCCCCGCCCCCGCGCGTGATTCATGGCGCAAAAGACCTTTTCGACAGCATCGAATATCCGATGCTGATGCATTGCAAATCCGGCGCGGACCGTGCCGGACTGATGAGCACGCTCTACATGATCCTGAAAGAGGGCGTTCCCGTGCAGGAAGCGACCCGTCAGCTCAGCCTGCTCTACGGGCACATCAAGCAAGCGGACACCGGTGTTCTGGATCTCGTCTTCGACACTTATCTGGCGCATAACAGCCACGAGCCGATCTCATTTCTGGACTGGGTCGACCGCTATTACGACAGTGCGGCAATCGACCAGACATTTCGCGCGGGCGGTGTCGCCAATATTCTGGTCAACAAGCTTCTGCGGCGGGAATAGCCGCCTGTTCTACCCGACAAGAAGCATTGCGCGCAGACTGGTTCCGAAAATGACGTCGATCAGCGCGGCGACCGGATAGAAGAAAGCGCTCCAGAATGTCAGCCCGATATCATCCCTGACGATGTCCGGCACGATCTTGAAGCGGTAATACGCCCATGCGGCGCTCGCCGGCGCAAGGACTAGCAAGGCTTGCGTCAAGGCGTGACGGATCATGCGCGGCGCGATCCGGTCGGCAAGGCGGAAGGCAAGGCCCTCCCAGCTCGATGGGCGGCCCGAGAAACGAAGCGCGTAACGCGCAAGCCGCCCTGCGACCGATGGCGATCCGCTCGAGGTATTGAACGCTTTCTGAAGCCGCGTCACGATGAGTTCATAGAGAAAAAGCGTGGCCAGCTTGCGCGGGCTTACACGGGTCGCGGCCCAAACGGAGAGGACGGGCAGGATGCTTATAATGCCGGTTGCGAGCGCCCAGCTCCCGTATAGTCCCGCTACCAGCAGGATCGAGGTGACGACAAGGCGCATGATTTCGGGATCGCCGATCAGCGCGGCGGAGGTTTCGGCCACGCCCAGAAGCACGGCAACGACAGTTGTCGGTATCAGTATACCGCGCAAATTGGTCTGAATGACCGTATCGACTTCGGCAAGAGCAAGGCGTTCAGCGACCTGTTCGCCCGCTTTCAGTGCGTCCTGCAAACCGGTACGGAAGCGGTCAATCGATTTCAGGATCATGGCGCACCTCCGCGCAGCATTTTCCGTTTATTGGGTCTTTCATCGGTCAGTCTGTATGGTATCGCAAAGCCGTAAGACCAATATTGAGCTGGATCAGGGCCGCAATCGTATATGAAAGCCAGATTGGCATAAGCCGTGCCCGGCCATCAACCTGAGACGCGCCCGATTGGATAACGGATATAATAGTTATGCGCACCGATGAACAGGTCGAAGAAGCCCTTGAGGATCCCAACGATCTGCGGCCGCTTCTGCTTGCCGCGACCGATCGCGAGCTGCGGCCACTTTATGAGGCAGTCGGTCTCGATCAAGGCGCGAATGCAGACCGGCTTGCCGAGGCCATCGACCAGATGATCGCGGACGAACTTGGCGGCGGCGGTCATGGCGGTTTGCAGCTCAGGCTTACTTCCTGGGCGGCGCAATCGCTGGGTGCGGGCGCTGAGCCGATGGATCTGGCGACGGCAGACCGCCAGATTCTGCGCCGGACGAAAAAAAATGCGCTCTATGAGACGGCAACGATGGGACCAGGGACAGCATCGCTTCTCGTCATCGCCGTCAATCTTGCACGCCTTCGCAAGCGGAAACTTGGAAGGCTTCGTTTCTGGCAACCGTTGCTCGATATCCTCGTATCCGATGCGGTCGCGGAAAAGGAAACCGCCGCTTCGAGGGATGCCGATATACTGGAAGCAACCATTGCGGAAGATTTGGAGGCGGCAGCCCAGGAGGAGGATGCGCGGCTTGCTCAAACTTCAGCGGAAAGGACGGCCGGGGATGACGAAGCCCTTTGGGAAACCATACGCGGGGCGGGCGGCAAGATGCCGCTTGCCGTTTGGGAAGATAAATTGACACAGGCCCGCAAGGAACTCGGACGCTTCAATATCATTGTGGCCGGACGCACCGGCGTCGGCAAGACGACGCTGATCGGCGCGATTTTCGGTCAGGAAGTCGGCAATACGCTGATGGGCAGGCCCCGCACACGCGGGCGCATATGGTATCCGGAGGAGCCGGGCGAGGGTGACGTGCTCCGTTTGTGCGACACGGAAGGCCTGGAAATGGAGCGTTACGAGGAAACCCTGGCGGGACTCAAACAGGAAATCGAGCGCGCCAATCGCTCCAACGATCCCTTTGACCATATTCATGTCGCATGGCTTTGCATCGATGAGCCTTCGCTGACGGTCCAGCCGGGTGAGGAGGCGCTCACTGCCACGCTCGCCCGCGAGAATATTCCTGTTATCGTCGTTCTTACCAAGGCTGGCATGGCCCCCGATTTTCGCGAGGAGGTCACAAAGTTGTTGCCGGATGCGCAGGCCGTGATCCGTGTGCGCGCTAAGCCGATCGAAATGGAAGGGCAGATTTTCGCGCCGATAGGGCTGACGGAACTGATGGACGCAACACAGCAGGCCATCCCGCGCGCGGTGGAGGCGGCCTGGCAGGTGGCCTCGCGCAATCTCGAAGCCAATGTGAAGCGGTGCGAAACGCTGATCCGCCGGGCGGCTGCCGCTGCCGGAGCCGCGGGCGCCGCGCCGATTCCGATGGTGGATGCAGCCGGCGTATTCGGTGTCCAGGTCAGTATGATCGTCAGCCTAAGCCTGAATATGGGCGTCAAGCTGAGGCGTGCCGACTTGCGTGCAATGGCGGTGACGCTGCTCGGCGCTCTGGGGCTGACGGCGGGTGGGCGCTTTATTGCCGGACAGGTCGCCAAGCTGATCCCCGGGATCGGGACGATTGCCGGAGCCGCGCTGACAGGCACGGCCGCGGCCGGACTGACATATGGCCTTGGCCAGGCCTATCTGCATTATTTGCGGAGCTTCTTCCTGAAGAATCGCCGGATGCCCGAAGCACAGGAAGTTGTGAGCGGTTTCCGGGATTATTGGCGACAGTGGAAAAACAAATATGAAGCGCCGCCGCCGGACAAATCTTGAATTTTTTTACAGTCGTAATAAAACCTAAGATCACATGCTGAAACACATCGTGAGTGACCGCTGATGTCGAAAGCCATGAAAATTGGCTATGACGCGCTGGTTCGTGCAGCCAAACGCAATATACGCGAGATCGAACCGGAGGCGGTGCTGAATGATATTTCCAACGACAAATATACTTTCATAGATGTCCGCGATATTCGCGAGGTGAAGAAAACTGGCCGTATTCCCGGTTCGTTTCATTGTCCCCGCGGCATGCTGGAATTCTGGATCGACCCTGCCAGCCCCTATTACAAACCGATTTTCGGAGAAGCACGGCATTTTGTCTTTTATTGCTGGCTGGACTGGCGTTCTGCTCTGGCCGCATCGACCGCACAAACGATGGGGCTTGAAAATATCGCTCACATCAAGGGCGGCTTCAAAGCCTGGATCGATAGTGGCGGCCCTGTCGAGATGCTAGTGGATCGAACATGACGTTTGAGTCCCGAATGGGGGTGACGCCGGATGGCGATTAAGGCGTTCAAATTTCATGAAAATTTGATCCATCAGCAAAAAAACGACGTGGATCGAACGGTTAGTATCGAACCACTCGCGTAAAAGGCTGACAAGTAGCGGCAATATATAAGATCTTTAATTAATACAAGATCTCAAGAAAATTTCGGCCATCCAACGCCGACACGCCAAGAATGCAATAAATTCTATATTAACCACTTTCCATTATAGGCTGTTAATCTGGGAGTCTGCTCTTCAGGCATACTGAATAAATTATCTTTATTAGATGCTGCTGACGGCTGTTTTACGCCGCAGGTGATGATATGGGCTATATATATGATCCGGCTCTGGTTGCTCTGTCGATTGCCACTGCAATGCTCGGGGCCTTCACAGCGCTCGTGGTGACGGCCGGTATAAGCCGGGTTCATGCATCCGAGGCGTTGTTGCGCGTCCTGCTTGCGGCAGCGGGCATCGGAAGCGGGATCTGGGCGACGCATTTCATCAGCCTGACAGCAATGGCGCTTCCCGTTCCGCCCGAACCAGGACTTTCGCGCATCGCATTATCAGCAGCCATCATGATTGTACCTGGCGGGCTTGCCTTTACGGTTGTTACGGCAGGCCGGTTAGGCTGGATGAGTTTCCCGCTCGCTTCACTGCTGTTTACCGCCGCCATGACCGGTATGCACTTTCTTGGCTTCAGCGCATTATCGAACACCTATAATCTGGATTTTTCGCGTTATGGGCTTGTCATAGCTCTTGCCATCGCCTTGCAGACATCCGCCGCAATTCTCTGGTTCTCATTTCACGAACGTGCGCTTCTCGGGACATTTTTAGGGGCGGCAGCGCTAGGTCTTGCCATATCAGCCACGAATTACACCATGTTGGAAGCGGTCACGTTGTCTTTGCCGGATGGGGCATCGCCGAATTCACGGGGCCCCGTTGCCGACTACTCCCTTGCTCTTTCCGTCGCGGGCGCAATTTACGCAATTTGCGGCTTCTGCATCGGCATCTTTGCGCTTGTCGGCTCGATAAAAAGAGCTGGTCCAGGCGGACAGCACAGGGTCGCAGGCTAGCCACTTCCTGATTTGTTAATTACGGGGATTGACCCGTGTCCGGGAGAACACGCTGGCATCCGCTTGGCCGGAGTGTGAGCGTAATAACTTTACGGCAGGAATATGGCTGCTACATTATTCAGTTGGCGGGCGATTGTATTGTCTTGCGACTGAAGGGCTGATTGTGACCGAACGGGTAGAAGATAGTCTCGATTCTGACCAGGGGACGGGAACGTCGAAAGATCAGCCATTGCTGCAAGACGGGGTAAAAGACAAGCCCCGTAATTCATCTCATTCCCGTCAAAATGGCCACGCCCCGGACAAGCATCCGAATCCGGATCGCACACATAACATTCCAAAACGCGGTGGCCCGACAATATATGGCGCGTTGGATCTCGGAACGAATAATTGCCGTCTTCTTGTTGCGCGTCCCTCACGCCGCGGCTTTCAGGTCGTCGACGCCTTTTCACGTATTATCCGGCTTGGCGAGGGCGTAAGCCAGACCGGCAGGCTGTCCGATGCTGCGATCGAGCGGACATTGGATGCGCTGAAAGTCTGTTCGGACAAGCTGGCGCGGCGCGGCGTGAGGCGTTCGCGCCTGATTGCGACGGAGGCTTGCCGGATAGCATCGAACGGCCAGGACTTCGTGAGCCGTGTGCAGCGGGAGACAGGTCTCAAGCTGGAAGTGGTGAGCCGGGAGACCGAGGCGCGGCTGGCGGTGGCAGGATGTGCGACCTTGCTTGACGCGTCCTGCGACCGGGCGCTCGTCTTCGACATTGGCGGTGGCTCGACGGAACTGATCTGGGTCGATTTGCGCAAGCTGGAGCATCGGTCGAAGCGCCACAGGCGGAGCACTCGCGCCCGTCTTCAGAACGCCATCGTTGGCTGGACATCGATGCCGGTCGGCGTTGTGACGATGGCGGAGCGGTTCGGCGGCAAGACAGTCGATGAAGCCCTATTCGAGGCAATGGTCGGCGATGTAATCGAGAAGCTCACCCCATTCAAGAACGAGCTGGAACCGCTCGGCGGAAATATCCTGGAGCGTATGCATCTGCTCGGCACGTCGGGAACGGTGACGACGATTGCCGGTATTCACCTCAAACTCTCCTGTTATGTGCGAAGCCGTGTTGACGGCGTCTGGATGAACGAGTGCGAAATCAGGCGCGTGAGCCGCGAACTCGTTGGTCTGTCCTATCAGGAGCGCTCGCTTCAGCCCTGCATCGGGCCGGATCGCGCCGATCTTGTCCTTGGCGGCTGCGCCATTCTCGAAGGCATCATGCGTTTGTGGCCGTGCCAGAGGCTGCGCGTCGCGGATCGTGGCCTTCGCGAGGGGATATTGATGAGCCTGATGTCAGAGGATCAGCGTAAGCGATCGGGCCAGAAGAAACATTCACGGTGAGAATTTGGTGATGGTGCAATCATCCTCGCGCATCTCACGTGGACTGGGTTGTGACGCCGTTGGGCTTCCGCCGGTTCGCAGCTTTTGACCACAAGCGGCCATGGCAGCGCATGCGCCGTGAAGGGCCTTGAGAACCTCATTGTCTGACGTAAGCTGCAACAAATTTTCACCACGAAAATAGCGTCATGCACCCGCTAAGCGGATGATTGCCACATTGATTAGATTATAATGCCGTCGAGGGGTTCGTTTCTTATGATCCGAACGCGTGGATTTTTTGTTGATGGATCGAATTGACATGACATTTGAAACACTGACCTCAATCAAGCCGTATGGCGGGAGGGACTCAAATGTCATGTTCGATCCACGAGCTAGCGCCGAACTGTCCGCCTAGAGCGGGATACGATTAACTGGAAACCATTTTTCGGAAAAATCGAGCTTAAATCAATGAGGTATAGATCAGGATCGGTTC
>CAYOUP010000164.1:0-7967 GCA_964407125.1 uncultured Hyphomicrobiaceae bacterium
GAAGTCGGTTGCAATCCGTTTTTCTCGCCGGATCATGCCAGCGTTCAGGGATGGGCGGCATATCTCGACGGCATCCGCAAGAGCGGTTCGTCCTGCGGTGCGGTGGTCGAGATCGTTGCCGAGAATATTCCGCCGGGCTTGGGCGCGCCAATTTACGCCAAGCTGGATCAGGAAATCGCGTCGGCGCTGATGAGCATCAATGCGGTCAAAGGCGTCGAGATCGGGGCCGGATTTGCCGCCGCAGCGCTGACAGGCGAGGAAAACGCCGATGAGATGCATATCGGCGAGGACGGAAAACCTGCCTATTTTTCGAACAACGCTGGCGGAATTTTAGGCGGAATCTCCAGCGGCCAGCCGATCGTCGCGCGTTTTGCGGTCAAACCGACCTCCTCGATCCTGACGCCCCGCCGGACAATCGATCGGGCAGGCAATGAAACCGACATTGTAACCAAAGGTCGGCATGATCCTTGCGTGGGAATAAGGGCCGTGCCGGTCGGGGAGGCAATGGTGGCTATCGTTCTGGCGGACCAGTATTTGCGCCATCGCGGTCAATGCGGAGACGCCGGATCGCCCTGACCTGTCGTGGCATTGCGGCAAAGCTCAGAGGGCAGACAAATGGCGGACCCCGATGAAATCCCTGACATTGTTCAGCGCGGTTACGTGCTTGCCTATTCGCCGCGCTCCGGTGACTTCAACGTCAACGCCATGGCGCTCATCGCCGTGTTATTCTTCATACTCACTTTCGTTCTCGCCAGCCCGGTTCTGCTTATGCCGGCGGCCGCGGCCATCTGCGTCGCCTATTACTATTATCCGCTGAAAGAGCGGACCCCGCGCATCGGCGCCGGACAGTACGGGCTTTTCATCGACGGGCTGGGACTCTTGTCATGGCGAATGATCAAGAATATCGAGAAAGTCTCTTACACTTCGCGGGTTGCACAGACGCACGAGCTGCGTATTCACCTGTCAGTGCCGCTTGAGCAGGCGCTGCTGGCTGACTGGCGCAATCTGCCGATCTGGCGTCTTCTGATGAAACTGCCGTGGCATATGTCCGACGACGAAGTCATACGCATCCCGCTTGAGCCGTTTGAGCCGAAGGCCGACGAAATCCGGTCAAAACTGCTTCAGATCTGGGATTACTGCCGGTGATCCCCGGCCGGAGGATAAGCAGGTAACCCGGGTTGATTGGCCGGGGACTTCCGGATTGCGCTAGCTCCATCCGGGCTACATACTTGAACGCAATAGGTTCTCATCAATGAGAACCGGTATAAGGGCACTAATTGCCCGGCCGGAGGATGAGCCACGTTCCGGCGATAAGGAATATTGCCCCGATCGCTTTCTTCAAACTCACCGGGTCGGGCTCCTGAAGAATGCCGAAATGGTCAAACAGCATCGAGCCGAACATCTGCCCCGCCACAGCCAGTGAAATCATGCCGGCCGCCCCGAGCTTGGGAATCGTATAAGCCGCTTGTGCAACGAACAGCACACCAACAAGGCCGGTAAACCACGCATAAACCGGGACACGGCCTGCGAGCTCCAGAGTCGGCATCTGAAGGCGAAGGATCGTGATCAGCGGTACGAGAATGATCAGGCCACCAATAAAATTCACCAGCGTCGGCCAGAACGGACTTCCAAGGACGGCGCTGGCGCGCGCATTCATGAGCGCTTGCAACGGCAACAGGAAGCCGGCGAACGCGGCAAGCGCGATATATTTTGTCATCGGATCTCCAAGATCAGACAGGGTGGCTAGATCGGCTTACGTCCTACTACGACTTTGGAGAGAAAAGCCAATGAAGTTTCAATGGCTTCAAAGCCGCAATTCTTGAATAACGCGGCAAGATCGTCACCGAGAAAATGCTCGTAGAATGGTTCGTGGAAACGGTGCGGAAAGGCCTCCAGCATCCCGTCATAGCCCGGCACATCGCCCCATTGGAGTGAATCCTCCATCACGTATATGCCTCCCGGTTTCAGTGTACGGAAGATTTCGCGGGTTACCGTGCGGCGCACATCTCCCGGCAGTTCATGATAAAGGAAGATCGATGTTACGATATCCAGGCTCGCATCTTCGAATGGCAGGTGTTCCGCGTTTCCTTGCATCAGCTTGATGTTACGGCGGCCACACAGGCGCTCGCGCGCCGCTTCGACATAGGCTGCCGAAAGATCAAGGCCGGTCATCGGCATGGCGGGAAAGGCTTGTGCCGCCTGGCTCAGAAAGCGGCCCGTTCCGCAGGCAGCATCGAGCATGGCCAGCTTGCGCTGATCCTTGCCGCGCACATATTCGGCGATCGGCGGCAGCACGGCGCGCCGCATCGCGCCTGATGTTCCGACAAACAGCGTATCGACCTGAATATCGTAGAGTCGCGCGGATTCATCGGACAGATAGCCACCGGTCTGATAATGGAAATTGCGTGCGTAATAGCCGGGCAGGTCTTTGGCGTCGATATGTTCGGCAACTTCCTCGCTGCGCCCGGCGAGTCGTCGCTCGTTCGATGCCGGCAGGTCGGCGAACATCCGGCGCAACGCCTCGAAGTGACCGCTCAGCGAATCCTCATCTGCCATTGCCGGGTAAATGCCCTTGCGGATATTCTCCGCATCCTGCGCCTGCAGCCTGAGCGCCGCGCGGATCAGCTCGCCGCGTTCGGGCGTCGGCCGCTCGGGACGGTATGAGGGGGCGTCCTCGCTCATTTCCGCGACACGACGGCGCATGATCTCCGCAATCATCGCGTACCACCCTGTTCGTACCGTCTGGCTTGCCCAATGGGCATAGGCCTCGATACTGGTCGACATCGGCATTCTCCGGTAATCTGGCTCATTCAGGCGCGGGGCACAGCATCATGAGCGCATATCAAAGCATCGTCATACTAACCGGCGCCGGGCTTTCCGCAGAGTCTGGCCTTTCCACCTTTCGAGATAAAGATGGCATATGGGCGCAATATGATTATCGCGAAGTCGCAACGCCGGAGGGTTTTGCGCGCAATCCGACCAAGGTGCTCGAATTCTACAACAGACGGCGGCGGGAAAATAAGGGCGTTCAGCCGAACATAGCGCATCTCGCTTTGGCCCGGCTGGAGAACGAATATCCCGGCGATGTGCTGATCATCACGCAGAATATCGATCCATTGCACGAGATGGCGGGCAGCAAAAACCTCATTCATATGCATGGTGAGATCGGCAAAAAGCTCTGCGCGCATTGCGAGGCCCGGTTTGACTGGGGCGATGAGGAGCTGCTTGTCGAAAGCAAATGCGATGCCTGCGCGATGATCGGCGGCATGCGGCCCGATGTCGTGTGGTTCGGCGAAATGCCCTACCGGATGGAGGAGATCTACGAGGCGTTCACGCGCTGCGATCTATTCATATCGATCGGGACGAGCGGAACGGTCTATCCAGCGGCCGGGTTCGCGGCGGCGGCGCGTCAGGTCGGTGCGCGAACCGTCGAGCTCAATCTTGAGCCGTCGGAAGGCGTGTCGCTCTTTCACGAAGCCCGCCATGGCAAGGCGACGGAAATCGTGCCGCCCTATGTCGAGGAATTGCTTTCCGGAAAGTTGTAAGTTCGGTCATCCGCCGCAGACATTCATTGCCCGCCAATCGCGGAATTGACCAAGCCGAACTTCCGCTCCACCGCCTGCGCAAGATCATCGAACTGTGATTTGTCGTCGCCGATTGAAAGCGTCCGCTGACAATCCGGCGCACAATGATAGGAACGGCGGATCGTGCCGTTATAGAGCGTAACTGTTGCAATCGCTCCGTTGCTGACAGCGAGCTGTGTACTGAATATTTCCGCACCATCCCGATCGAGTGCGATGAGGTTGGTCGTACCGAACGATTTGCCCGTTACGACGAGCAAACGCGAATCCTGCGCGGCAACGTCGGCGATAGCCGGATTGCCGACAATGATTTGCACCGCATCTCTCTGCAGACGGACAATACGCGCCTGATTGATAGCGACGTAAAGCGACGCACTGTCTTCCGCCATTGCGTAGGCAGGAAAAAATACGAACGCCAACGCGCCGACCAACAGGAAATAACGATAGTAAGTCATCGGATCCGCCCCCACTAAAACACCCTCGAGTAGGGAGCAGCAGGGGTAAACGCCAGCTTAATGGTCGGATCCGTATGACTACTGAGCTACTTCTTGCTCTTCGATGCTGGTTTCTTTGCAGCGGGCTTCTTCGCTGCGGCAGTCTTGGCCGGTGCTGCCTTAGCAGCTGCGGGCTTTTTGGCTGCCGTTTTTGCAGGAGCCTTTGCAACAGTCTTGGCAGCAGTTTTCGCCGCCGGCTTTGCTGCTGTCTTCGCTGCAGGTTTAGCTGCGGTTTTGGTTGCCGGCTTTTTCGCTGCGGCTGTCTTGGTTGCGGTTTTCGCCGCGGGTTTTGCTGCGCTTTTTGGCGCCTTTTTGACTTGAGCCATGATACAGATAGTCTCCCATTCTTTTTTGGTCACCGGTTGTACAGACAGGCGCGACTGCTTTACCAGCGCCATATCAGCAAGACGTTTATCCGCCTTGATCTCAGAAAGAGTTACTGGACGCGGCAACGGTTTCCTTGCCGCAACATCTACGCAGAACCACTTGCCGCTCGAATCGGTCGAGTCCGGATGTGCTTCCGTAATGACCTCGACGATTCCAACAATCTGTTTCTCGTCTACGGAGTGATAGAAAAAGCCGAGATCGCCTTTCTTCATGGCGATCATGTTGAGCTTCGCGGTGTGGTTCCTTACACCATTCCATTCTTCGCCCTTTGCGCCTTTTCCAACCTGATCGCTCCAGGACCAGGTACCAGGTTCGCTTTTAAAAAGCCAATAAGCCATTGCCCAAAACGTTCGACTCTTAAATCCGTAGCAAGATTATGTGTTTGGCAAGGCCATAGCACACAAGACCTAAATAATTACACAATTTTTAGGTCACGAGTGCCACAAAAGGCGCATTTTTTGTCAGAGGTGGGGAAATCTTTTAGTGGGAAAGCGCTGTAGCAGTTGCTCCGAGCATCGCTGCTGATTCGCTTTCCTGCAGCAAAACCGCGACACCGTCGAACGAATCACCTTCGGGCAAATCTACAGTGTACTGAGTATTTTCACCGTTCCACTTGCCGACCGGTATGATTTCACGGGCGACGTTCGTGTAGGACACATCGCGGCCGGTATTCTCTCCGCGGCCGATCGCGATCTCGACTGATTTGGAATAGCAGACAATCGAAAGGTAGCCATCACGCAGCAAGCTTCCTTCGGGAGCCTTGCCTGCCGTAACCGTTGCCTTGCCGTCCTTGATCTCGACATCAACTGGAACGCGCGCATTCTCAAGCTTTTCGTCGGTCAGCTTCATGGCAGCGTCAATCGCTCCGGCATGGCTCCCGACAACGTGGGTTATGCCATTGACGATGAGCTGCGGCGTATAGATTTCACGGTCGCCACGCTTATGCGCATATTCATACTGACGATTGTTATATTCTTCCTTGGCAAGCGTATCTTTCCAGCCAAGATAATCCCAGTAGCTGACAGGGAAACTCAGCGCGACAACGTCATCGCGCTTGGCGAGATCCTGAAGAAGAGCATCGGCGGGAGGACAGGACGAACAGCCCTGACTCGTGAAAAGCTCCAGTACATTCATCGGCTTCCGGGGCTCGGCAACTGCACTTGATGACACAAGGCCGAAAACCACGCTGCCCGCAATAAGGAGGCATGCAGCAAAGGCTTTGAGCTTCTCAGTGTGAAGGGAGCGGTTGCCCCCCTCTTTATACGCTTTCAAGGTCATCAAGGTCTCGATCATTTTCGACTGTGAACGTACCTCCTAGTATTGTGGAGGACCATTTCAATTGCCAGTCACGACTGGGTGAGTCGAATATGATCCTCCCAATCTGGGCCGGTCAGGCCGCCGAAGCAAGACCGCGCAGCACATAGTGCAGAATTCCGCCATTCCTGAAATAGGCGAGTTCATCGAGCGTATCGATACGGCAAAGCAGCGGTACGTCCTTTGCCGCGCCATCCGCATATTCGATCTTCGCGGTCAGCGTCATGCGCGGCTTGAGATCGGTAAGACCTTCGATCGAGACTTTCTCATCGCCCTTGATGCCAAGACTCTGCCATGAGGTGCCGTCCTCGAATACAAGCGGTAGCACACCCATGCCGACGAGATTGGAGCGGTGGATACGCTCGAAGCTCTCGGCGATGACGGCACGGATGCCGAGCAGGCGCGTGCCCTTCGCGGCCCAGTCGCGGCTCGATCCGGTGCCGTACTCCTTGCCCGCGAAGACGACCAGCGGCACGCCTTCGGATCTGTAGCGCATCGCCGCATCATAGATCGGCATCTCTTCGCCGCTCGGCTGATGCACCGTGACGCCGCCTTCCGTGCCGGGAACCATCTGGTTCTTGATACGGATATTGGCGAATGTGCCGCGCATCATGACTTCGTGATTGCCGCGGCGCGAACCGTAGGAATTGAACTCCCTCGGGGCGACCTGATGCTCGATCAGATAGTTGCCTGCCGGACCGTCCTTCTTGATCGACCCGGCAGGTGAGATGTGGTCCGTCGTGATCGAGTCGAGGAACAGGCCGAGCACACGCGCATTTTCGATGTTGGTGATCTCCGCAGGTTCGGCCGTGATGCCTTCGAAATAGGGCGGGTTCTGAACATATGTCGAGCCCATGCTCCATCCGTATGTCAGTCCGGCGGTTGTCGATGACCCCATCGCCTGCCAGCGTTCGTCGCCCTTGAACACGTCGCCATAGCGCGCATTGAACATATCCGGCGTGATTGTTTCGCGGATGATCGAGGCGATCTCTTGGGAAGACGGCCAGATGTCCTTCAGATAGACCGGGTTTCCGCTGAGGTCCTGACCGAGCGGTTCGTTCACCAGATTTTGGGTCATCGTGCCGGCGATGGCGTAAGCGACAACCAGCGGCGGCGAGGCCAGATAGTTGGCGCGGACATCGGGATTGACGCGGCCTTCGAAGTTGCGGTTGCCGGAGAGTACAGCGGCGGCAACGATGTCATTATCGTGGATCGCCTTCGAGATCGCCTCCGGCAGCGGCCCGGAATTGCCGATGCAGGTCGTGCAGCCATAGCCGACGAGATCGAAGCCGAGCGCGTCGAGATCGTCCTGCAGGCCGGATTTGGTCAGATAGTCGGTGACGACCTGGCTGCCCGGCGCAAGCGATGTCTTGACCCACGGCTTGACGCTCAGGCCCTTGGCGCGGGCATTGCGGGCAAGCAGACCGGCGGCGACCAGAACCGACGGGTTGGACGTGTTGGTGCAGGATGTGATCGCTGCGATGACGACATGGCCATCGGCCAGCTTGTAATCCGCCCCCTCCACAACAGCAATTTTTTCCTGCGGGACAACGGAGCCTCCCCCCTCGGCGACCATTTTTGCGCCATTGCTGCCCGGCGCTATGCCGCGAATTTCGGCGACGGCGCTCTCAAAACCTTCCGAAGCAGTGGCAAGTTCAACGCGATCCTGCGGGCGGCGCGGGCCTGCAAGGCTCGGCACGACAGTTGAGAGATCGAGTTCCAGCGTATCGGTGAAGACCGGATCAGGCGTCGATGCATCGCGCCACATGCCCTGCGCTTTCGCATAGGCTTCGACAAGTTCGATGCGATGCGGATCGCGTCCTGTCGCCGTCATATAGGCCAGCGTGTCGATGTCTACGGGGAAGAAGCCGCAGGTCGCGCCATATTCCGGCGCCATGTTGCTGATGGTCGCCTGATCTTCCAGCGTCAGCTTGCCGAGGCCTTCGCCGAAGAACTCGACGAACTTGCCGACGACGCCTTTCTTGCGGAGCATCTGCGTAACAGTCAGCACAAGGTCCGTCGCGGTCACGCCTTCCGGCAATTGACCATTCATGCGGAAGCCGATCACTTCCGGAATGACCATCGAGACCGGCTGGCCAAGCATCGCCGCTTCGGCTTCGATGCCGCCGACGCCCCAGCCGAGCACCGAGAGACCATTGACCATCGTCGTGTGGCTGTCGGTGCCGACCAG
>CAYOUP010000165.1:0-7915 GCA_964407125.1 uncultured Hyphomicrobiaceae bacterium
ACCTGATAGGCGAAGGTCGGCACAGCAAATGCGGCCTTCACCCGGCGGACAATATCGAGATAAGGCATGCCGGGCATGACCATGACCATGTCCGCACCTTCCGCCAGATCGAGCCCGACCTCGCGCAGGGCCTCATCGCTGTTGGCCGGGTCCATCTGATAGGTCCGCTTGTCGCCTTTCAGCATGGATGAGGAGCCGACCGCGTCGCGGAACGGTCCGTAGAAAGCCGAAGCGTATTTCGCTGCATAAGACATGATCAGTGTGTTCTTGAACCCACGCGCCTCAAGCGCCTGCCGGATCGCGCCGATGCGTCCATCCATCATGTCCGACGGCGCGATGACATCACATCCGGCCTCGGCCTGAACCAGCGCCTGCTTGATCAGAACCTCGATTGTTTCGTCATTTGCAATTTCCTCGCCCCGCAACAGTCCGTCATGGCCATGCGAGGTGTAAGGGTCGAGCGCGACATCGCAGATCACGCCGATTTCGGGCACGGCCGCCTTGATGGCGCGGACAGCCCGGCAGACAAGATTGTCCGGATTGACCGCTTCGGTCGCCTGATCGTTGCGCAGGTTGAAATCCGAATACGGAAACAACGCAATTGCGGGAATGCCGAGCTGTGCGGCGTCCTCTGCTGCGGCCACGGCAAGATCGATTGACAGGCGCTCGACACCGGGCATGGAGTCGACCGTTACGCGCTGGTTTTCGCCGTCCAATACGAAAAGCGGCCAGATCAGGTCGTTCGCTGACAGCTCCGTTTCCCGCACCATGCCGCGCACCCAGCCGGACTGGCGCAAGCGCCGCATGCGTGTTGACGGAAAACCGGGGCCGCCTCGGGCGATCGCTTTGTAACCCAGGCTGGATGGATCAAATTGTTTATCCGACGGTGTATATGTCACGGCTGAAAACCTGCGAGTAAAATTTGAAAACCACTATCAAGCCCCGCGTTCAGAGGCAAACTTCGTATTCTCTGTAACCGTACAAAATGCCTATTTTGTGCATGTTTCGATTTTACATATATGTGATTTCCAAGATGTAAGGCTATGTAGATTCCGTGAGTCACGCGGACTCACGAATGACATCTGGAGAGGAAATCAGAAATGTCACTCATGAAAGGGGCGCGGGTTTCGGCGCTCGGCCTATCTGCAATTGTGTGTACAATCGCCCTGGCTTTGACATCGGTCTCCGCCAGCGCGCAGAGTCGCGCCAAATTCTGCAACAGCTACGCAGATGACGCGGTTGAACAAAATAACACGAATGAAGAACGTGATTGCGGCTATAGCGGCTCCCGCTGGTCGGACAACAGGACGCAGCACTTTGCCTGGTGCATGATCTTTCCGAAGCAGGCTAAAGCCGAGCAAGATGCGCGCCAGAAGCAGCTCCGGGAATGCCGTCAGGAAGCACGTCGGGACCGCCGGAGAGAACGCCGCAAGGAAACCGCCGGCAAGCGCGCAAGCTGCGATACCTATGCCAAGACGGCTGTCGTTCAGGCCGAGGCCAATCAGAAATATGAATGCGGCTATAGGGGTGGTGAGTGGATTGCCAAGGAGCGTCCGCATTTTCGCTGGTGCATGCGCGCGCGCCGTGAATATCTTGCAGATGAGATCCGGTATCGTCAGGTGGAGCTTCAGAAATGTTTCAACAAGCTCGGCGATTACGACGATGAGGAAAATGATCGCGGTTATCGCCGCCGCCGTTTCTAACGCATTAATGTCAGATCGTGAAAACGAGGTGCGGCTTCGGCCGCACTTTTGTTATTGGCAGTAGGAGCCGTGGCGCCGCTTGGTCATGTCGAGATGGAAATGATTACGGTGCGCGGCGTTGGCTTCCGGCCCGAGCACCGTCCCGAAGATCTTGCATGCGCCGTCATGAATCTCCCTGAGAAAACGGCTCTGCGGCGTATCCCCTTCCCAGAATTTTTCAACATCGATCTGTTCGCCTTTCGCCGTGATAAAACCCGCGACATCGAGTGCGTTGGCGAAAGCGTGCTGGCTTATCCTCTGGCCGGGATCATTGTAGCGGGTGCGGCAATGATATGAGGCGATGTTGATCACGCCGGTGATTTCCGTTTCCAGATGCGTTTTTGCGCTTGGCTGAACGACCTCCTCCATCCAGCGGCGGAATTGTGATGCCATGTTGCAATTGAGCTTGGCGGCCGGCCGGATCGTTACGGTCTGACCGGCGTTGACGGAACTCAACTCAATAGGCGCGGGGGTGCCGCAAACACCTTTTCGAATGGGTGCCAATGCCTCAAATTCAAAGGCCGCGCCAGCCAACAAGTTCTTGCACTGTACCTTGGCTTCGGCGATTTCCTGATCGCTCCATTGCTGCAGCGGCGCTGGCCCCATAGGCTCAGCGCTGCGAACGCGGCCTTTCCGGCGCGGCGGCTTTCTCGATGGCAGAGGCGGCGGGGCTGTCGTTTCGGTTGCCTTCGATGAAGCCTCCTCTTCATCATCGGTCTCCTTAACTATATGATTTTCTGATTCTATCTCCGCTTCTTCCGCCTCTTCTTCCTTTTGTTCCCGAGTCAGCTTTTCTCGTTCTTCAAGCTCATCAGCCTGCACATTTTCCAGTACAGGATTCCGATCCGGCAGGTCAGGAATGACAGGTGCTTTCGGGGGGAGTGGCACGTCTATGGCCTCATCCTGCGCGACTGCACCGAGTGGCAGAGCAAGTGCAAATGCGAGCGCGAGCCAGGTCCAAAAGGTAATTCTTCGAGCAGAATCTGGCATATAACCGCACCGTGCGGTTTCACTTGTGCCTTGTGCTTGCTGTTGTATAGGCTGCGTGCGCGAATCCTCGCCTGCCCGTCGTCCGGCATCTTCAGCAATCCGAAATTTCAGGGGAAACAATGTCCGATATCTCCACCAATGGCGATCTGGTTCTGGTCCGCGAGGAAGGCCGGGCAGGACTTATAACGCTCGACAACCCGAAGATGCTCAACGCCTTAACGCCCGAAATGCTCAAGATGGTCCACGCGGCCTATATCAAATGGGCGTCGACGCCGCGTGTTTACGGCGTTGTGCTGGATGCTGTTGCCGGGCGTGCATTCTGCAGCGGGGGCGATATTCGCGCTATGGCGCAAATGATCAAGACCAATCTTGCCGGTGCCGAACAGTTTTTCCGCGATGAATATCAGCATAACTGGGCGCTGGAGTGCTTCACGAAGCCGAATGTTGCCCTGATCAACGGCATCGTCATGGGCGGGGGCGTTGGCATATCACGCTATGGAACGCATCGCGTTGCAGGGGAAAATTTCCAGTTCGCCATGCCCGAGACGAAGATCGGTTTTTTCACCGATATTGGCGGTGCATATTTTCTTCCGCGCTTTCCCGGCGAACTTGGCATGTATCTCGCTTTGACCGGCGCCAGTATTGGCCGCGCTGATGCCTATTACATGGGCTTCGCCACCCATTGCATCGACAGCAGTCAATATGACCTGATCCGCGACGCCATGATCGAGGGCGATCCGGTCGATCCGGTTCTCGACGGGCTGCACCAGGACCCCGGGCAAGCGGAACTTGCGAAAATACAGCCTGTGATCGACCGGATTTTTTCGGCCGATAGCGTAGAGGCCATCCTGTCGCGGCTTGACGCGGAGAGCGGCATGCACGCCGATTGGGCAGGGGAAACGGCCGCCAATCTTCGCGAGCGCTGTCCGCTCAGCCTCAAGGTGACTTATCGAGCTCTGCGGGAAGGCCGAGGCATGGAAAGCCTGAAAGAGGATCTTCAGATGGAGTTTCGCCTCACCAGCCGTTTTCTGCGTGGTGAGACCCTCGCCGAAGGGGTGCGTGCAATGCTCATAGACAAGGATAACAAGCCGGTCTGGCGTCCTGACGCACTGTCGGCTGTGACCGATGAAATGGTCGATGCTTATTTCGCACCGCTGGGCGAGAACGAGCTGGAGCTGAAAGATTACTGGAAGCTGGTGGTCTGAGCGCCCGGTCTACAATCTGCCGCCAAACTTCATTTATCCCGGTCATTTTCCCCGCATACTCAAGTAGCGTGTGAACCAACCCGTCTAACTGATTGCCAAAACGCATAAAAAATCGAGATAATACAATTTTAGCTTGTATAATTAATCTCAATTTAGCAAATTGCACGCTTAGGTAGCGATTATCAATCGTTATCAATCTCAAGGGGCGCGTAATGAGCGTGGTTTTGGATTATTCGCCAACGGAAACGGCCCAAGAAGCCCGTCCGTTGATGAGTCAGTATCTTTTGTCGCTGAAAATTGTCGAGCGTTTGCATCGGCTGCTTCTGGATGTCGTCAAGGCCGAATTCGAACGCGAAGGACGCAATGACGTCAACGGCGTGCAGGCTCTGCTGCTTTACAATATCGGCGATACGGAGCTTACCGCGGGTGAAATCCGCACACGCGGCTACTATCTCGGCTCGAACGTCTCCTACAATCTCAAGAAGCTGGTCGATAGCGGCTATATTCATCATCAGCGCTCGAAAACCGACCGCCGGTCCGTCCGTGTGCGTCTGACGCCGAAAGGCAAGGATGTCTATACGATCGTCAGCGGACTGTTTGAACGCCAGCTGACGATGATCGAAAAGGTTGCCGGACTGTCTCTCAACGATCTGAAATCCATGAACGATCATCTGTCCCGCCTGGAGCGCTTCTGGGGCGATCAGATCCGGTACCGATTATAGATTTCCGTGCGTTTGCTGAGCGAATTGCGTGGGAAATTTTTCAGGTTACGATCTGGGCTGCGTTCTGGAAAGCGAATCAGTCGGGCCGTTAATAGTTGCATAAAATCAACTTTGCACGACACAAATACGCCATAGTTCCGTCGAGCTTGATTTCAGCTGCGTTTTCCCACAATTTGTTAAGGCATCATGTGCATATGTGCGCGAGTGAGACTGTGTGGAAACGGCAGGCGGACCGCCGGGAAGCGCAGAATCTGTATCGGGTAGCCGATGGTGATAGATAAATCCCGCTCCGAAAATGGAACGGGATTTAATATTGCCGGTTGGAAGAATTGATCAAACGCTGGCGCATGCGGTTGAGGGCTTCATGGGACATTTTCGGGAGAAGCGGACAGTGTTAGTAAATCGTCGGTTGGCAAATCTTTCCGTCATCATTGCTGCGGGTATCGCGCTCGCAGGTTTTGCAACTGTCCCTGCCGCTCACGCGCAGCGCGTTGCTTCCATCGATAACTGGCTGGACTTCGGTGACAATAAAACCACCTACAGAGCCAGTCCAAGCGCTGCTCCTACTTATGCCGCCGAGCTGAAGCGTGGTTATCCGACCATTTCGCCGTCGAACATCGAGTATATGCAGGCGGCCATCAAGAAATATAGCGCGATCGTCAAGGATGGTGGCTGGAAGAAGCTTCCTCTTGTTGAACTTAAGCCCAGCGCATCCGGCAAGGCTGTTATCTTGCTGCGCGACCGGCTGAAGGCAGAGGGGCTGCTTACGGACAGCGGCGCATCATCGTCTTATTATGATTACTATCTCGAAAAGGCGGTTGAAGCAGCCCAGGCCCGCCACGGTCTGCCTCCAACCGGCATCGTCGACAAGAATACGATCTATGCGCTTAATGTTTCGGCACGCGAGCGCCTGACGCAGCTACGCACCAATCTCAGCCGGATCAAAACGCTGTCTGCTCCTGAAAAGGGCCGCTACGTGATCGTCAACATCCCGGCTGCCCAGATTGAAGCTGTCGAAAATAACGAAGTGGTGTCCCGCCATGCCGGCGTTGTCGGTCAGTTTGGCCGCCAGACCCCTATCCTTCAGTCCTATATTCATGAAATCAACTTCAACAAGGACTGGCTGCTTCCACCGACCGTGATCAAGGAAGATCTGCTGCCGAAGACTCGCGCCAAGAATGGTTACAGGGTATTCGAGCGCTATGGTATCGACGTGTATTCGGATTACGACGCCTTCCGC
Organism: uncultured Hyphomicrobiaceae bacterium; assembly: GCA_964407125.1. Lineage (GTDB taxonomy): Bacteria > Pseudomonadota > Alphaproteobacteria > Rhizobiales > Rhodomicrobiaceae > JAHQVI01. The sequence continues at coordinate 5,900 of CAYOUP010000165.1, forward strand.
CGCGGCAAGCAGCTTAATCCGAAGAATATCAACTGGTCGAATGTCGGACTCGGAACCTATTTCTATGCGCAGAAGCCCGGTAAGGACAATCCGCTCGGCTTCCTGAAGATCAACTTCAATAACCCCTATTCGGTCTATATGCATGACACGCCGTCCAAGACGATTTTCTCACGGAATTTCCGTGCGGAAAGCTCCGGCTGCGTGCGTATCCAGAATATCGACGAGCTTGCCAGCTGGATTCTGCGCGATCAGGGCTGGGACGAGAAACGTGTGAACGGCATGAAGAAGAGCGGTGAGACGCTGAACGTCGCGGTCAAGAACCGCGTCAAGCTGTACTTCGCTTATGTCACGGCCTGGGTGACGCCGGACAGCAAGGTGCATTTCCGCCGTGACGTCTACAAGCGTGACGGGGTCGGCGCTACGGCATCGGCTTACTGAGCTTAACCGACACTCTTTCCGGAATTGAGAAACGCCCCCTTCAAGGGGCGTTTTTCTTTGGCCTTCAAATATGCATGAAGCCGAGTTGCATGTAATGACCGGATGGCCTATAGGCTTGTCCTCTTTGGCCCGATGGCCGTTTGCGCATTGACGCGACGATTGACGTTCAAAGCCAGTTCAGGACCCACAATCATGACGGCCCCAGGCAATGTGGCGATACCGCCGCTGCAAGGCGAGTCCGGCCCTGAGCCGAGTTGGGCGGGCGAAATTGGAGCAATGTTCAATCTGGCCTGGCCGCTCATCATCGCGCAGGTCGGCCAGATAGCACTCATGACCACGGACGCCATCATGATGGGTTGGCTCGGCGCACTCTATTTCGCCGCCGGAACCCTGACTGTCACGGCTATGCATCTGTTCGTCATGTTCGGTATCGGCATTGTCTCTGCCGTTCCGCCGCTTGTCGCACAGGCCAAGGGCTCGGACGATGCCGTCAGTGTTCGGCGCTCGGTCCGGCAGGGCCTGTGGGTGACTGTCCTCGTATCCATGCTGATGGCGCCGGTCATCTGGAATTTCGAGGCAATTTTTCTCCTGCTCGGACAGCAGCCGGACATTGCCCAGCTCGCGGAAAGTTATGCCAGAACATGCGTCTGGATGCTTGCTCCATTTCTCGGTTTCATCGTACTCCGCGGATTGGTGACGGTGCATGGCGATACAGGCATCGTGCTTTCGATCATGATCGGCGGCATCATCACCAATGCGCTCAGCAATTACGCCCTGATGTTCGGCAATTGGGGATTCCCGCGCCTCGAACTTGCCGGAGCTGGTATTTCGACGACGCTTGTCAATACGCTGATGTTTCTTGCTCTCTTCACATATATCCTGTTGCGCCCGGCCTATCAGCGCTATTCGCTGCTCCTGCGCTTCTGGAAACCGGACTGGCATCGCTTCCGGGAAATCTTCCGGATCGGTTTGCCGATCGGCCTGATGATGCTGAGCGAAGTGGGATTGTTCTCTGCGGCCGGGTTCTTCATGGGATGGCTCGGCACGGATGAGCTTGCCGCACATGGTGTAGCAATTCAGCTCGCCGCGATTTCCTTCATGGTCCCGTTGGGGCTGAGTCAGGCCGCGACAGTTCGCGTCGGGCTGGCGCGCGGACGCAGAAGCAGCGACGACATTCGCCGGGCTGGCTGGGTGGCGATCGCAATGGGAACCGGCTTTATGGGCCTGGCGGCGACGACATTCTGGTTCGCGCCTGAAACGCTGATCGGCTTTTTCCTCGATCCCGCGCGGCCGGAAAACCGGGCAGCTTTCGCGCTGGCAATCACTTACCTGGCAATCGCAGCTTTGTTCCAGATTTTCGATGGCGCCCAGGTGGTTTCGGCATCGGTCCTGCGCGGACTCAACGACACCGTAACCCCGATGATGATCGGCATCGCCGGATATTGGGGCATCGGCCTGACCCTCGCCTATGTTCTTGGTTTCGTCTACGAGCTGCGCGGTGTCGGCGTATGGCTTGGACTTGCGGCCGGTCTCGCATCGGTCGCGTTGACGCTCAGTACACGTTTCGCCTGGCGCGCG
>CAYOUP010000166.1:0-7909 GCA_964407125.1 uncultured Hyphomicrobiaceae bacterium
CCCAGAATGTGGTGGTCGCCGCCGACGTGATGGTGATGCCGCGTTCCTGCTCCTGCTCCATCCAGTCCATCGTCGCAGCGCCATCATGCACTTCGCCGATCTTGTGGCTTTTTCCAGTATAATAGAGGATCCGCTCGGTCGTGGTCGTCTTGCCGGCGTCAATATGGGCCATAATGCCGATATTGCGGTAATCCTCGATTGGTGTCTGGCGTGGCATCGCTCGCGATCCTCTATAAACCCGTTACCATCGGTAGTGCGAAAAGGCGCGGTTCGCTTCGGCCATGCGATGCGTGTCTTCGCGCTTCTTCACGGCCGAGCCGCGGTTGTTGGCTGCGTCGAGCAATTCGCCCGACAAGCGTTCTTCCATCGTGTTCTCGTTACGCCCGCGCGCCGCCGTGATAATCCAGCGAATGGCAAGCGCCTGACGGCGGTCGGCACGGACCTCCACCGGAACCTGATAGGTCGCGCCGCCAACACGGCGGGAGCGGACCTCGACGGAGGGCTTCACATTGTCCAGCGCCTCGTGGAAAATCTGCACCGAGTCGCGTTTCGCCTTTTCCTCGATGCGGTCGAGCGCGCCGTAGACGATCCGCTCGGCAACGGATTTCTTGCCCTCATACATGAGGCTGTTCATGAATTTCGCGAGCACCAGATCGCCAAATTTGGGATCGGGAATGATGTCTCGCTTTTCTGCTCTATGCCGTCGCGACATGGCTGTCAGTAACCCTTAAAAATCCAGAACTATTTCGGACGCTTGGCGCCATATTTCGAACGGCGCTGCCGGCGCTTCGAAACGCCCTGCGTATCGAGAACACCGCGAATTGTGTGATAGCGAACGCCGGGCAGGTCCTTCACGCGGCCGCCGCGGATCAGAACAACGGAGTGTTCCTGAAGATTGTGGCCCTCACCCGGTATATAACTCGTCACCTCGAAACCGTTCTGCAAACGGACACGGGCGACCTTGCGCAGGGCTGAGTTCGGCTTCTTCGGCGTCGTTGTATAGACACGCGTGCACACGCCGCGCTTTTGCGGACATGCCTGCATGGCGGGCACTTTGTTGCGCTTGACCGGTGCCTTGCGCGGCTTTCTGATCAGTTGTTGTATCGTCGGCATAAGCCTGTCACCCAAAACAAATCGCAAAGCCGAATTTGGGTGCAGACAGCTCAAAGCTGCGCGCAACCGCAAATCAGCTTAAAAAAGAGAGGACCATCAGGCTCAGGCCCGAGGGTCATACACTCAGTTTTGTCTTCTAATCTCTCGGCAGCGTATAGGACTAGGCACACGCCAAGTGGCGCAGGACACTACGGCCTGCCAAAGATGTGGCATGTCTTAACGTCCGCTTCGCTGTCCGTCAACCCTGAAATGTGCCGAAATGCGGCGATTTTACGCCATCGTGCTGTTTTATATCGGCTTTGCGTACACGATGCGTGTTGCGCTAAACCTGATTTCGGAATTAGAACAGAGCAGTGGCGGTTCCAATAATGTCTGTTTGCCTCGCCAATCTCACTAACAGACTGAAGGAAAGCGTTTTGCGGACACATCTTGACGTCCGCCACGGAGAGGGACTTCCAGTGCGTGGGAAGCAAACCATGCAATATTCGGTGGGCTGACTATGGGTAAGTTTTTCGCCTGGGCGGCAACGGGAGTGGTGACGGGTTTACAGGTATGGCCGCAAGAAGAGCCGGACAAGTCTACGGGCCGGTATCGAGGCAGGAAATCAGCCTATGCCAGCCCAACCGCAACCAAACGCTACAACCAGCGCTTCTTCCTGCGGCAGCGCGATGGAAGGGAAATCGAAATCCTTCTTATCGGCGCGGCTATGGGTGTAAGAAATGGTCATGCCGTTACGGCCGTATGGGCCGCGCAGTCCAAATCTCCTTACGGACATTGCATATACCTTGAGAACCGGACAACCGGCGCAATCGCAAGGCTTGTTGATAATCTCAATTACATACGCAGGCGGACTCCCGGCTGGAAAGCTACGCTGACCGGATTTCTTGTGCCATTACCTCTTATTGCCGCCATTATCATCTGGCTTGCTAATCGAAATGCAGCAGGTGTCCATGATCAGGCATTTCTCATGAGCGCAAGTCTGGCGACGATCCTCCTTCTGATAATCGGCTTTGTGTCGTCAAAACTTTTTTATGATTATATAAAAGCGGAAGATGAACGTCAGATCTGGATAGCTGCGGATAGGGCTTTGTCCCAGGCCCGAACCCTTCTAATACAACGCACGCGCGTGCAACATCGGCGCTAATACAAAATTTGTTGAATTGAATAATTGGGAAGCATCTATTTGTATTCAATATACAAAATGTGATGCGTTGCTTGATAATTCTCAAATGTGCTTGAAAATTGTCATTTTTTCATGTCTATCTTTAAAAGATCAATATTAATTAACGCACGCCTTGATACACCTTTCAGGTGTAACATTCAGCGAATGTGCTTCAGAGTTACGGTGACTCAATGCCCATGTTCAAGTCATTACACCTGACAGCAATACGGTTTTGCATGTTTGTTTTGGCCGCCTTACTGATGCAGAGCGCAACCGGCAGCAGCTTTCCCTCAGACAATGCGGCAGGACCGGAGGTTGCGGTCACAAGCGCGGCCGATCGGGTTTTCCGGCTGCTTGTTGAAACAAGCAATGACTCCATTATCGGCGGAAGCGCCTTTCTTGTCAGCGGCAGCCGTATCCTTGCAACCAACAACCATGTCATACAGGACGGCATAACTTTTCATATTGGCACGGTGGACTCGTCGGGGAATATCAGAAGCATTCCAGCGCGTATCGTCGCCAGCTACCCGCAAAAGGATCTCGCCCTTGTCGAAGCGCTCGATGATCTGCCGGGTCAACCGCTGGAACTTGAAGGACGATATCCAAATCTGGCCCAGGAACTGTTCGCTATCGGTTTTCCCGCCGCCGCCGACATTCATGATATCGTCGGCGATACCCCTTTCGGCGACCCTATGTTCTTTGCGCCTTCCGTACTCAACGGCTATGTGTCGCGGGTGCTGAAGAACCGCTGGTTCCGCAATCAGCTCCAGCATCAAACACCGATCATTCCCGGATATAGCGGCGGTCCGCTGATCAGCCCGGAAGGCGGCGTGATCGGAATCAGCACCTCGATCCATAAGGAAGCCAACGGCATATCCTATGCCGTGCTTGCTGCCGATCTGATCGATCTGCTGAACGCATGCTCCCTGCCCGCCAGAATTCTATCGCCAAGTCCGCACACCTCCACCGCGCAGGTTGCCTTGGAACAGCCGAAAACCACCCCGGCGACGAAGAAAGATGCGCTCATGCGGAACAATCTTTCGGTTGACGTCAGTGATGAGCTGATCCAGCGCGCCAATTCGCTTCTCGATCATGGCGACATTGTCTCTGCCCGGCTCATGTTCGATTATCTGCGCAATCACCTCGAACTGGCGGAAATCTATACCGGGCTCGCCAGAACCTATGATCCCGAAATCCTGCGCGAAAAAGGAATTCTGGGTATAAAAGGCGACGAGAAAACGGCTCAGCGTTATTATCACCTCGCTGCAACGCTCATACGAAAAAGCCAATCCCCAAAGTACGACAACAATACACCCGCCAGAAACAGCCGTTGCAGCAACAGCTATTGCGAGCTGGTTGATAGCGCCAACGGCCCGTATGTGTCGTGCACGATAGCCAACTGATCCATTAGACAAGTAGGCGGGACATTTCATCCCGCCTACTTGTCCGGCTGACGGAAACGGGTCAGATTAGGCCCATGCAGCCAGAACCACCACAAACGGATATGCAAATTTACGATGCCGTGATCGTCGGGGCCGGACCGGCGGGTATGGCGGCCGCGCTCGCCTTGCGCAAAGCGGGTCTGAACGCAATCTGCACCGGACCTGCACCGGGTGCGAACGGCATCGATCACCGCACAACCGCGTTTCTGCACGGCTCGATCCGCTTTCTCGATGAAACGCTGGATGTATGGAAGAACCTTGCGCCATTTGCTGCGCCGCTGACGACTCTCAGGCTGATCGACCGCACCGGGCGGCTGTTCCGCGCGCCGGATATGATATTTTCCGCAAGCGAAACCGGCGAGGAAAGCTTCGGGTCGAACATTCCAAACGCCAAGGTGACGGCTGAATTGCTCGAAGCGCTCGGAGACCATTTCATCCCCTCCGATGGCGTCGTCGCCCTCCGGGACGAAAGCGGCGGAAAAGCGATCCTGCTCAGGCTCGCCGATGGCCGCGAGCTTCACGCCAGGCTGGTGGTCGGCGCGGACGGACGCGAGTCCTTTTGCCGGCAAAGCCAAAATATTCCGGTCAGGCGATGGTCCTACGATCAGGCGGCGCTCGTCTGCGATCTGCGCCACGATCACCCGCATAATAATGCGTGTACGGAATTTCATTTCAAAAATGGTCCGCTGACGCTGGTTCCGCTCCCGGGGCACTCTTCCAGCCTTGTATGGGTGAAGACGCCGGAACGCGCGAATGAATTGAAAGCGATGAGCGATTCGGATTTCATTGCCGCGCTGACCGCTCAGATGGGCCGCGTTAACGGCACTTTTATATCCACAGGGCCGCGCGCCGTTTTCCCGCTCTCCGGGCTGATCGCCACGAAACTCACCGGACACCGGCTTGCCCTGATCGGAGAAGCTGCGCATGTCATGCCGCCGATCGGCGCCCAGGGGCTCAATCTGGGTTTTCGCGACATCATCGACCTTGCCGAATGCGTCGGGAATGCCGCCGACCCAGGCGCGCCGGAGGTGCTTGCCAGTTACGCAAGCCGCCGCAAGGCAGACGTCTGGACAAGGACATGCGCGGCGGATCTGCTCAGCCGCACGCTGACCTCCAACTTGCCGCTCTTCCAGCTTGCGCGTGGTATCGGCTTGACCATTCTCTCCATTCCGGGACCGATCCGCCGTGCGGCAATGCGTCAGGGCATGTCAGCAATCAACCTTTAAGCCGCTGAAACCGTTGCGGTGCTGCGGCGCGCGCTATAAGACAGGCTGTGATCCTGGCAACGGCGCAGACACATGTCTCTCCGTCTTCAGGATTCCCAAAGTTTCCATCCATCAATCGGCTCGCCCCGTAACATCATCCTGAACACTCATTCCGCCATGTCCGTCCTGCTGAATATCCGCTACATGCTCGAATATGCGCTTCTGCGCGGTATCATTGCTCTTGTCCGTCTGATGCCGCTCGATATGGCGCGCGAGTTATCGGCAAAGGCGTGGCTGCTTCTCGCGCCCTATGGACGGCGGCACCGGCGCGCGCTCGACAATCTCGCCATCGCATTTCCCGACATGCCGGAGAAGGAGCGCGAAGCCATTGCGCTTGAGATGTGGGGCAATCTCGGACGCGTCATGGCCGAGACCATGCAGCTTGACCGGATATTGGAGGAGCCGGAGCGCATCGAGCTGGAAAATCCGGAGCTGATGAAGCGTTATTTCGGCAAGTTCGGCGCCGCCATAGCCTGCTCGCTGCATATGGGCAACTGGGAACTGGCCATGTGGCCGCTGACACAGGCGGACGCCAAGCCCGCCGCCGTTTACCGCTTGGTCGATAACCCGCTGATCGACCTGTACCTGCGGGAACAGCGCAAGCAGCTTTATCCCGGCGGCATGTTCGCCCGCGGCAATATGAAAGGCGTTCGGGTTGGCCATGATACGGCGCGCATGATCGCCAGTTATGTCAGGCAAGGCGGGCGGCTCGGTTTCCTTGCCGACCGCTTCGAGGGCAAGGGCATCAAGGTGCCCTTCTTCGGGAAGCTCGCAGGATCGAATGTCGTGCCGGTCATGCTGGCGCGCCGAACCGGGACGCGGCTATGGGCGGGACGCTGTATCCGCATCGGCAAGGAGTCGCGCTTCAAGGTCAGGATCGAGGAAATCAAGGTGCCGTGGACAGATGATCCGAATGCCGATATCGAGGCGGCGCTCACGACGCTTCAGGCCAAATTCGAGGAATGGGTGCGCGCCAACCCGGAGCAGTGGATGTGGTCGAACCGGCGCTGGTCTTAGCCTTTTCCCGGGATCAGGCACATTCGCCCGGATGATCCAACGCGGCCTTATTGGCTTTCCGGTCGCAATCATTACCGTAGGTCGTTCCATCGCAACTGCAGACCGGGCGATATTCCCGTGTACAGAATGGACGCACCTCAATGCACGTTCCCGCCGCATCGGGTTGTCCGCAAGTGCCGGGTTCCGGATCACACCATAGGCCTTTCTCACACTGAATTGCAGCAATGCCTCCGCACATTTCGCCTTCACCGGCAGTGGGCAGACCACCTGCAACGGCCTCGGAAAGGCTCAAAAGCGTGAACAGAGCTGCTATTGCAATCTTGAAAATCATGATCTCCCTTGCGGCAGCGGAACACCCGTGGCGTCGAAAGCCTGTTTCTGGCGGGCCTCAAGCTGCCCTATGTCAAAATCCTCAATCGTCTCGTTGAAGAGCTTGTAGAAATTCATCTCCGCATCCAGATGCAGGAAAACCGCACCGAGCCCGATTGCCGCACGCTCCATAAAAACGAATTCCCGCGGCACCTTTACAGGCCCTTTCCCTTTCAAACCACGCTTGATTGCAAAGGCTTCCTTGCGGCCATATTGGCTGGGCGGCACGCCTTCAGCAATTCTGCGAACACGGTCATCGAGTAGCGGACCGTAGATGAACCGCGCCCAAAGATTGAGAACTTCGATCAGCTCCTTCGACAAGCCCTGAAAGCCCCAGCTCTCATAAGCATGCACGATCAATTCGGGGTCATCTCTCAAGAGACCGTGATAAAGATCGATAACGCCCTGGACGAAGCTGGGCGCGAATGTGCGGACGCAGCCATAATCCAGCAGATTGATCCCTGCCGCGCGGCCTTCTTCCTCGAAGATCGTGTAGTTGCCCAGATGCGGGTCGCCATGAATGACACCGTAATGGCTGAACGGATACCACCAAGCCTTGAACAGCGCCGCGGTGATGATGTTGCGCTCATCCTGCGGGCGCGTCTTGAACTCGAGAAGACGGTTACCCTCCAGCCAGTCCATCGTCAAAAGCCGCCGCGTCGAGAGTTCATGCCACACGCCCGGCACGCGGATGGACGGCTCGTTTTCGAAGATCAGCCCATAAAGCGCCATATGCTGCGCTTCCTGACGATAGTTCAGCTCCTCACGCAGGCGCGCGCCGATTTCTTCCGGGATTTCCGATGTATCGACGGCCGGTTCGATGCGCCGCTGCACGGCAAGTAACATGCGAAACTGGTTCATATCCGCCTCGACCGCGGACTCCATGTCGGGATATTGCAGCTTGCAGGCAAGCGGCGAACCGTCGAGCGACGTGGCGCGGTGCACTTGCCCGAGTGAGGCCGAGGCCGCGGACTCCCGCTCGAAAGAGCCGAATTTGCCTTGCCACTCCGCGCCGAGTTCGGCAGCCATGCGCCGCTTGACGAACACCCAGCCCATCGGCGGCGCTTCTGCCTGAAGCTTGGACAGTTCCTCGGCATATTCGGGCGGCAGGGCGTCGGGGATCGTCGAGAGAAGCTGCGCCACTTTCATCAGCGGCCCCTTCATTCCGCCGAGCGCTTCGGCCAGTGCGGCTGCATTCTTCTCGCGCCCGCCCGCCAGGCCGAGCACATAGCGCGTCGCCATGCCCGCCGCGACCCCGCCAACATTCGTGCCGACCTGCGTGTATCTGCGTAAACGTCGGCTGAAACGGTTTGCTTCGTCGTCAGGCGGAGGGATCTGGTCGGTCATGTGTGGTGTGGCTCTATCGTGTTTCAGAAAAGCACATGGGAAAGTGACGCACCTATTCCAAGCGACCCGCATCCCGATCCATAGAAATGGGCGTTACGCCGCACCATTTATTCTATGTGCGCGCTAGATAGCGTCGGATTTATTGATTGATTGGCTTTAAGCAATGGCAAGAAAAAAATCAAAGAAACAAACAA
>CAYOUP010000167.1:0-7867 GCA_964407125.1 uncultured Hyphomicrobiaceae bacterium
TATACTCGCCGACTGCGCCTGCGGGCGCCTTGAAGCCGGGATAGGGCAGATAGGCGCTGCCGGTCCACTCCCAGACATCGCCGATCATCTGTTTCAATCCGCTGGTATCGCCTTGCGCAGGTTGTGGCTGAAAAGCGCCGCTTTGAAGCGAATTTCCCTCAAGCGCCACACCGGCGGAAGCGATCTCCCACTCGAATTCCGTCGGCAGCCGTTTTCCGGCCCATCGCGCAAAGGCATCTGCCTCGTAATAGCTGACATGGCAGACAGGACGCGCTGGATCGACGGGTAACAGGCCGCGTAGCCCCATCTGATACCAGGAGCCGTCGCGTTTCTCCCAGTAGAGCGGCGCGTTCCAGCCCTCACTCTGAACCGTTGCCCAGCCATCGGAAAGCCAGAGCGTGGACGTCTCATAGCCCTTGTCAGCCATGAATTGCAGCCATTCACCGTTCGTCACCAGCCGGACTGCAAGCCGGAACGGCCGGATGAGCTGGTCGTGGCGGGGATTTTCATTGTCGTAAGAAAAGCCATTCCCCTCATGACCGGCCTGAAAAATACCACCGTCAAACCTCACCCAGCTCAATGGAGCGGCCTTGACGGCCTCGTCCGGCGCATCGCTGTCCGGCTCCCGATAAGCGGGACGCAGCGGATTGCCCGCAAATGCCGCGAGACAGTCGGTCAGCATAAGTTCCTGATGTTGCTGTTCATGGTTGATGCCGAGCTCGATCAGTTCAAGAGCGTCTGTCGACGGCTCTGCGCTGTTGAGACCTAAAAATCTGTCGAGCGCTTCATCGACATGGGCGCGGTAAGCCATGACTTCGGCATTGCTCGGACGGGTCAGCAGACTGCGTTTCGGACGCGGCTGCCGTGGACCGACCGTTTCGTAATAGGAGTTGAAACAATAGCTGAAACGCTCGTCGAAGATCCTGTAATCCCGATCATGCGGTTTCAGCACGATCTCTTCGAAAAACCATGTGGTATGCGCGAGATGCCACTTGGTCGGACTGGCATCGTCCATCGCCTGAACGATTTGTTCCTCCTCGCTGAGCGGTTCCGCAATCTGCATCGAGAGCCTGCGCGTCTGAAAGAGACGGCCCCGAAGCGAGGTATCTGAACTTGCAGTGGCGTCTTCAGCGGATATTAAATTGTCGAGGGGCATGGGAGCCTGCCTGATTGCCGGTTTGAAGGAAGCGATATGCGTTTCATTCCTGACCAATGTGGCCATATCTTGCGAACAAAAGAGAACAATAATAGAACAAAATGTGACGTCAAGCTCGTTGAACGGGAGTTTATTCCGGAAATGCAATCTGAAGACGATATTGCGAGCCAGATAACACGGGGCGTGAGCAGATATTTTCGCAATCTGAACAATGCTGTTCTGACCGAGATGATATTCGCGGACGGACGGCGCTGCGATGTGATCACTGTCGATGAAAATGGCGTGATAAGCATCGTTGAGGTCAAATCGTCCGTTGCTGATTTCCGTTCGGACGGCAAATGGCCTGAATACCGCCAGTGGTGTGACCTGTTTTATTTCGCTGTATCGACAAGTTTTCCACGAGAACTGATCCCTGAGGATTGCGGCTTGATCCTTGCCGACAGTTACGGCGCGGACATCTTTCGGGATGCCCCTGAGGATCGCCTCAATGCGGCACGCCGCAAGGCGCTCATGCTTCGTTTTGCGCGGGTGGCGGCCTTTCGCCTGCAAGACAAGAACGATCCGGACCGTTTTCAGGTTCCCATTGCATGAATTAAAATGGAGTTGTTACCTGCATTAAATTTTTTCTCTCTTGATCTCGACGCGCTATTTTATTCTTTTACGGCGAGATCGCGATGATTGTGGATTGAATCAATCTACAATCATGAGCAGTGACCAATTTCAATAGATTGGAGCGGGATGGCAAGCGTATCCCGGCTCCATGGCCGGGACAGGAAACAACTCACACTTTTCCTCATCCCGCTCTAAAATGCCCCGGAAGGCTAACCACATGGAACAAGGGCTCAGCGAGGACGATATCTAATGAAAATCTGTATTTTTGGAGCCGGAGCCATTGGCGGCTATCTTGGCAGTCAATTGCACAAGAGCGGCACGCCGACATCGGTGGTCGTGCAAGGGGCCGATCTGGATGCGATCAGACAAGGCGGCCTGAAAATAAGAGCCGGAGGCAGCGAGGAAGCTCTCGAGATGCAGGTAACGGGAAACCCGTCCGATCTTGGGGTTCAGGATTGCGTCATACTGGCGATGAAAGCTCATGAGAGCTGGGCCGCTGCAGAAGAGCTCGCCCCGCTTCTGGGACCGGATACGATGGTCGTCACGATCCAATCCGGCGTGCCGTGGTGGTACTTTCATGGCCTGCCGGGCCAGTACACCAATATGCGGCTTGAGAGCGTCGATCCCGGCGATCGGCAATGGCGCGCAATCGGTCCCGAGCGGGTCATTGGCTGCACGCCTTACATCATCGCCGAAAAGGCCGGGCCAGGAGTTATCGAATATATCGAAGGCAAGAATTTCGGTCTTGGCGAACCTGACCGCAGAGAGACGGATCGTGTAAAGTCTCTAGGACAACTCTTCACTGACGCTGGTCTGAAACCCCGTATTTATCCCGAGATCCGCAACGATATCTGGCTGAAGCTGTGGGGCAATCTCTGTTTCCATCCCATCTCGGCGCTAACGCGTGCACCGCTCGATGCCATCGCGCTCGACCCAGCAACGCGTTCGGTCGCCCGCAATATGATGCAGGAAGCGGAACGCATCGGCCGCAGGCTCGGCGTCCATTTCCGCGTCGATATAGAACGCCGCATAAACAGCGCCGCCGAACTGAAGGGGCAGCGGACATCCATGCTGCAGGATCTGGAACGGGGTGAAACGCTGGAACTCGATCCTGTCCTGAGCGCCGTTCAGGAGATGGGGCGGATCGTTGATCTGGATACGCCTTATATTGATTGCGTCCTTGGGCTGACCCAGCAAATGGGCCGCATTGCAGGCGTTTATCCGGCATTCCCCGATAGCGCGACACTGACCGACGCCGAACGTCTGGTCGCGGATTAGGTTTTTCCTGTCACGTTGACGGCGGGGTTCGGATTTCGCGAACCCCGCCGTTCGACTGGATTTGCCGTTTGCGCTATCTCTTTCCACCATCTGGTCCGCTGCCCGTATTGTGGGCCGTGCTCCTCACGAATCAGATTTTTTAGACCACCGGTGCACCTCACTCGATTCCGTCACCGCCTGGCTCGGCTGCCGTACACAGGCCCAAGTTGAACTGGCGTCAGGAAAATTTCCGCAAATATACGTCGTGACAATTTCGCATCATGGGGTTTGGAAAAGATGGCGTAATGAAGGCTGTCACCTTGATAAACAGGGTACTGCTCGGCTAGCTATCTCTAGCGGCTTATGTTCGCTTAATCAGAGGAGATATTAATATGCAGGGTTTTAAAGGCGTTGTCGTTGTCGCCACTATCTTTGCTGCTGCTATCACGCTCGGCGCTTGCCGCAAAGATGTTGCAGGCGACTCCCTGAAGCTTGGTGCTTCCGACGTTACCGTTTCCATCGTCCGCTAATTCGCCTTTACCCGGCGAAGCAGGGGGCTTCGAGAATTTCAAACGCCGTGTACATTCATGATGTGCACGGCGTTTATCTTTTGCACACGCCCATCAGCGCCACTGGATTGTTATCGTACACGTCCGGTGGATTTGAGAGCGCTGGTAACACTTCATTAACCCAGGCAACGCAACCATGAGTTGCGTTTCTTTTCAGTTAAGGGGTGTTCCATGCCGTGGCTCTCGCGTATTCTTTTCACAGCGCTCGTAATCCTTGCGGCCGGTCTCTCAGCCTGCACCAAAAACAAATCGGAGTACGGTCTCAACGGTATGGTCGCCGCCGCGGATCAGGCGGGTTCCGACTATGCGGGCGGCCCTATTCAGCCCGGCAGCGAGCGCGAGTTTACTGAGCGCACAGGCGATACCGTCTATTTCACGACCGACAGCACGGCTTTAAGCGCTGAAGCCCAGAAGACGCTCATCGCCCAGGGACAGTGGCTGAACCGCTATACGCAATATCCCGTACTGATCGAAGGTCACGCCGATGAGCGCGGCACCCGGGAATACAATCTCGGGCTCGGCGCAAAACGGGCCGCCGCGGTCAAGCGCTTTCTGATTACACGAGGCGTGGAACCAGGGCGCATCGGAATCGTAACCTATGGCAAGGAAAGGCCTGTTGCCGTTTGCGCCAATATTTCCTGCTGGTCGCAGAATCGCCGCGCGGTCACAGTATTGAGGCAACATCGCGTGGCGGCACGTTGAGCGGTCAACCGGCAACGGCGGCAGCATAAATATGAGCGTACCGGTCTGCAGGCTAGCCCCGCCGTTTGAAGTTTGATAAGAACGGACAAAATGCTGGTACACCCCGCGAGAAGTCCTGCCCCACTTGCTTCGGGCTGTACTGGCCGAGATCTGAAACGGGACCGTAATGCCAAGATTTTGCCTTGCCGCAATCAATACCGTAATGGCGGCGTTGTTCGCCGTATCCGCCGCTCAGGCGCAATCGTCCGATGGCGGTGAGGTCGAAAAGCGGCTTCTCCGGCTGGAGGAGCAGATGGTCGATCTAAGCGCCCAGGTTGGAACGCTTGAGACAATCGCAAAAAGCGGAGGCGTCGGCCAGGCACCGCAGGCTCCGGCTGCAGATCCGTCTCTAGCGGCTCCGTCTTCCGGTTTTTCGGGATCGGATGATGATCGCATTACACTTATGGAAACGCAGCTTCGCGCGCTTTCATCTCAAATCAGCGATCTTATCGAGCGTATGAACCGGCTCGAAGGCGGCTCGGGTGCAGCGCCGCAAAATTTCGGCAATGAAGGCAATCGCGAAGGCTCACTGGATAATCAGCCTGCTAACGGCGACGGCTTTGGCGCAATCGCCGAAGGCGAAAATGCGGGCGGTCAGCAGCAGGGCGGTATCGACAATTATTTCGACGGTTCACAGAAACCGCCCTTGTCGGATACGGGCAGTGCTCCCGTCCAGACGGCAGCACAATCAACGCCGCAGGCGCAGGCCCTTTATGATGACGGGTATAATGCCCTGGTTCAAAGGAATTACCGTGCCGCATCTGGCAGTTTCCGGCAATTCGTGGAACAATATTCAACCGATCCGCTTGCTGGTCAGGCCTATTTCTGGCTGGGTGAAGCGGCGTTCGTGAACGGGCAATATCGTGAAGCTGCGGACAGCTTCCTGAAAAGTTCGACGAATTATCCGCAAAATCAGAAAGCGCCTGAAAGCCTTCTGAAACTTGGTATTTCGTTGAAGCGGCTGGGTGAAACGGAAGCAGCCTGTTCTTCGTTTTCCGAACTCGGGCGCCGTTTTCCTGAAGCGAAGCAAATTTTGGAGCGCGCGGAGCGGGAACGGCAACGCGCTCAATGTTAACGGCAATGAATGGCGCGCAAGAAGCAAACCGGTAATATTTCTTCCGGGCAGGTCCTTTTCGATCAGTCCTCTCTTGCCGCTTGCTTCGCCTGCTTCAACGCCTATCCATACGTAGCTTTGGCCGTGTCGGGCGGGGCAGATAGCACAGCACTACTCCTGCTCGTAAAGCACTGGATAGACACACAGAGCGGTCACTCCCCGGAAATCACCGTATTAACCGTCGATCATGGCTTGAGACCTGAATCGGCCAAGGAGGCCCGATGGGTCGGCGAACTATCGGCGCGCATGGGCTTCAGACACAAGACGCTTGTCTGGTCCGGGGAAAAACCCAAGAGCGGGATCCAAGCCTCGGCGCGAAAGGCGCGTTATCAACTCATGACAGCCTATTGCCGGGATCACGGCATTCCGGCGCTCGCGACAGCGCATCATTGTGACGATCAAGCCGAGACGTTCCTCATGCGTTTGCAGCGAGGAAGCGGCGTTGATGGGCTGGCATCCATATCGCCGCGCTCAAGACGGAACGGCGTGGACCTTCTCCGCCCGCTTCTTTCTTTCACGCGCGAGCCGTTGAGGTCATTCCTGAAAGCTGAGGGCCAGAGCTGGCGTGAGGATCCATCCAACAAGGACGAAAGCTATGAACGTATTCGCCTGCGCAATGCTCTGAAGGCGGCCGATGATTTAGGGATCACACCAGCGAATCTGGCCCTTTCGGCAAAGCGGCTGTTACGGGCACGCGAGGCCCTTGAGCGTATGACAGCAGATTTTCTGAAAGAGCATCTTGTGCTCGATGAGGCCGGTTTCGGGTCGATCCCCATGACCTGCCTGCTAGCTGAAGCCGAAGACATCGGATTGCGCGCGCTGATCCGTCTGGCCGCAGCTTTTGGCGGGCGCAAAGCCGTCCGATTGATGAAGGCGGAAAACGCTTATGCGAAGCTTCGGGATGGGGCGTCAGGCATGACACTTGCCGGCTGTCACTTCAGCGTTCGTGGCGTCACCCTGACAGCCTCACGGGAATATGGCCGCATGTCAAAGACGCCGGTCAGTATCGAAGACAACATGCTCTGGGACGGCCGCTTCACGATTTCTCCGAAAAGCGTGGAATACGCACCCGATGAGCTCGCCTTGCGTCCGCTCGGACCGGACGGCATCAGGTTGGCGCGTACGGCGGGAGTAGCGTTAAGAAAGATGCCGCGCGCCGCGCTGCTTGCCGCGCCGTCATTCTGGTGCGGTAGCGAACTTTACCACATTCCGTTTGCCAAGGATGGCGGCGGGCTTCCAAACGGGCCCGCGCCCAGCCCAAACATTACATTCGCCAATCGCGATCTCCTCTACAGCGCCGCGTTTTCAGGCATCAGTCCGTCCTGATTTTGGGCGTTATGCCTGCAAATTAAGCTTCTGTTTTGACTTGAGGCCTTAAGCTATGCGCAAAGTTAACGAAGCCTTCCTCCACACCTTGGAAATCCGGCGGCTGTGCCCTATTTACTGAACTGAAGATATTGGCGAGGGTTTTGGGGTAATGTGGTAGGATATCTTCCATAGCCCCGGGCTCGTTTGCGTAGCAAGGATCTCATGAACTCAAATTTCCGTAACTTCGCGATCTGGATCATCATCGGATTGCTCCTCGTCGCGCTATTCAACCTGTTCCAGAATCCGGGTCAGCGGTCGCGGGCGAATGAGATTTCCTATTCGCAATTTCTCACCGAGGTCGATGGCCAGAACGTCCGCAAGGTCACAATCTCCGACAATTTGATCTCGGGCGAGTTCACCGACGGTCGGACGTTCCAGACCACCGCGCCGCCAAACGACAACCAGCTTGTTGAGAAACTTTACACTAAGAATGTCGGCATCTCGGTCAAGCCGGCGGAAGATGATATGCCTTCATTGCTGGGCGTTCTGGTGTCCTGGTTCCCCATGCTTCTGCTGATCGCTGTGTGGATTTTCTTCATGCGGCAAATGCAGTCCGGCGGCGGGCGTGCAATGGGTTTCGGCAAGTCGAAGGCCAAGCTGCTGACCGAACGCCAGGGCCGCGTGACATTCGATGATGTCGCAGGCGTTGACGAAGCGAAGGACGACCTTCAGGAAATCGTGGAGTTCTTGCGCGATCCGCAAAAGTTCCAGCGCCTTGGCGGGCGTATTCCGCGCGGTGCTCTACTCGTCGGATCGCCCGGCACGGGTAAAACGCTCCTTGCGCGCGCGATTGCCGGCGAAGCGAACGTGCCCTTTTTCACCATCTCGGGCTCGGACTTCGTTGAAATGTTCGTTGGCGTTGGCGCGAGCCGTGTCCGCGACATGTTCGAGCAGGCGAAGAAAAACGCACCTTGCATCATCTTCATTGACGAAATTGACGCCGTGGGCCGACATCGTGGCGCGGGCCTCGGCGGCGGCAATGACGAACGCGAGCAGACGCTGAACCAGCTCCTGGTCGAGATGGACGGCTTCGAAGCCAATGAGGGTATC